>JAYTZB010001669.1:0-16240 GCA_043742085.1 Polyangiaceae bacterium | reverse complement strand
GTGAAGCCGCCTGCTTCTTCCCGCGTAATGCTCGCTCTTCGCGTCGTCCGCATTCGCTGCATGCGAGGACTTCCGCGCGCGCGGAGTGGGTACGCAGCCTGCAGGCGGAGCACGGGAGGCCCGGAACGTGGGAAACGACCACGTACCCGCGGCTGTTGCACGCGGGACACCGACTCCGCGCGGCGAGGGCGAGCTGCCGCGTGGCGCGCTCGATACTCCCCATGCGTGTCGGATTGAGGTGCGCGCGCATGTCGGTCTCGATCCATGCTCGCCGGTGCTTGCCGAGCGCATCGGCCACGGCCGTTTCGAGAACGGCTCCGTCAACCACTCCCTTGACCATCCCGGCCGTCGGGTCGGGCTTGCCGTCTCGCAGCGACATGACGATCAACCCATGCGATGGAAAGGCCGCCGCTGCGGCGAAGGCGCGCGCCTCATCGATGGTGCCCACTTCTGCCGAGTTGAAGTTGGTTTCCGTGGTGATGTCGAGACCCACGAGCTCGAGCCCTGACCTTCGATCGAGGAGCAGAACGAGCTCCACGCCTCTACGAACGAACGGTGCGTGCGGATGCGGACCGAAGCTACCTTCGCTCGAAATGGCGAGGTCTGCGCGTCCGTGGGCCTCGAGAGCGGCGAGCGCCTTCGCTCGGGCCGCTCGTCGTGGGCTCAAGGTCCTGGGGATTTCTCGGCTGAACGTTCCGAACCGGTCGGTATCGAGACCGTCGAGGACTTCGACGTCGAGTCCGAGCTCCGCTTCGAGGACTGGCGCAATGACACTCTCTTTCCGGTGACGCGTGCCGAGGACCGCACGAGCGCCCGCCAACTCCGTCACTGAGCGAGCGATCGGTAGGCGCCCATCAGCTCTACGAAGTCCCCGTCGCTCACGAGCGTTGGCGATCTCCCCTCCATGTCGCAACTGAAGATATCGCCCTCGTCCTCATCGAACCAGATGGCGCGCATCGTCACGCCGTGATCGCGGAGAACGGGACCGACCGCGGGATCTCGCCAGAGGCGTCGGCATTGGGCGACGGTCTCCGCTTGGGCAGCCATCCGCGGGTCGACCCCCGCGTCGACCGTAACCGCCCGACACCCCGAATGTCCGCAGACGACAACGTGCCGAACGCCGCGCACCCGAACGGCGGCTTCGAAGGTTGCGCGGGTCGCGGAATCGACGGCGGCCCCGGCACCACCGAATGTCTGAAGGACGATGGCGGGCTCGCATGCGGCGAGAAACGCCGCAGCCGCGTGATCTTCGGAGCAGAGAACGAACATCAAAGGGCGTCCCGCGCGGGGTCCGCTCTCGAGCGATCGGCGACGGTAGGTTCGAAGTGCTTCTCGCCAGGCGACCATCTCAGTCTTCCCCTTGAGCGAGGGAGTAGGCGGGCGCTCCGTCGAACTCCTGCAGCTTCTCGACGTGCATCCACCTGTGAAGGTTGGCCACGCGTGCAAGGTGCGTCGCGAGCGTCGCGTCGTCGAGAACTGCGGCGCTGTCGCGGAGCACGAACCGGCATCGCCAGTGATCGACGCAATCGGTGAGCGCGCCGTTGTCCGAGTAGACCTTCGTGCCCCGATTCGAGATCATCTTCAAGCGAAGTTTGCCCCCATCGGCAACGGCATCGAGGCTGCGGCCCAGCTCGCCCGCGCTCAATGCAGACTCGACGAAGATGTCCACCCCGATGGTCCGTCGCTTCGCGGCATGCACGAAGTCCGGCGCCGTCGAGAGCTCGGGCAGCGTCAGCTGCCTGTAATCGCGAGTACGCCCTTGCTCCGAGCGCGCGCCGAGGTTGGCGATCACACGGTCGGTGAACGCCGTCGTCGAGACGCTCCCTTCCGGGCGCACGTCGCGCGTGTAGACGCCCTGCTCGAGCGTGACCGTCAGCGCGTGCTCGATGGTTTGTGCGGCCGCGAACTCGTCGAGATGACGGAGCATCATGACGCCCGACTGGAGCACGGCGGTCGGGTTGATGACGTCTCTACCGGCATATTTCGGCGCGCTGCCGTGGACGGCCTCGAAGATCGACACCTCGTTGCCCAGGTTGGCGCCAGGCGCAAATCCGAGGCCGCCGATCAGACCTGACGCAAGGTCAGAGAGAATGTCGCCGTTCATGTTCGACGTCACGATGACGTCGAACTGCTGCGGCGCGCGAACGAGTTGGTGGGCGCAATTGTCGATGATGATGTGCTGAGATTCGAGGTCGGGATACTGCAGCGCAATCTCTTCGAAGGTCTTCTTCAACAGTCCTTCGGTGAACTTCATGATGTTCGCCTTCGTGGCGCAGTGGACCTTCTTGCGACCCTCGGACCGTGCGAGCTCGAACGCGAGGCGCACGATCTTCTCGCACCCCTTTCGCGACATGATCTTCAGGCACTGTGCCACTCCCGGGGTCTGCATGTGCTCGATCCCCGCGTAGAGGTCCTCGACGTTCTCGCGGACGATGACGAGGTCGATGCCGGCGCCCGAGTAGCGCGTCTTGACTCCGGGCATCTCGCGAACAGGCCGTACGTTGGCGTAGGTCTCGAATAGCTTGCGGAGGGTGACGTTGGCGCTCTTCTCTCCGAAGCCGACGGGGGTTTCGAGAGGGCCCTTGAGCGCGACGCACGTGTCACGGATCGATGCAATCGTCTCTGGCGGTACGCCGCTCGACAGTCCGCGCTTGAACACCTCTGCGCCGGCTTCTCTCTCTTCCCACGCGACCGCGACGCCCGCTGCCTCGATGATCCGGCGCGTGGCAGCCACGACTTCGGGGCCGATGCCGTCGCCGGCGATGACGGTTACGCGTTTTCGTCCACTCGTATCGAGCTTGTATCGCATGCGAATCTCCCGGCGGACCGCGTGAGCCGTCTTGGCTGTTGCGGGTTCTCGCTGTTCGTCCTCCTGGAGTAGCCGGCGAGGTAGTTCATAAAAATGTCATAATAGCGAAGCTAACGTTCTGTTTTTATGAACTACGCATGAGCCCACGAACCGTGAACTACCACCACCTTCAATACTTTTGGGGCGTCGCCAAGGACGGCAATCTGACGCGCACGGCGGCGCGCCTTCGAGTTTCACCGTCCGCGCTCTCGACTCAGATTCGACATCTGGAAGACGAGCTTGGGGTGCAGCTCTTCGAGCGCCAAGGGCGAACGTTGAAGCTCACCGAGGCGGGGCGCATGGCTCTGGGCTACGCCGAAGACATCTTTGCGAGAGGCCGAGAGCTCGTCGCCACCCTCCGTGACGGTCGTGATCGCGAGCAGCCTCTCCGAATCGGCGCCGTAGCCACTCTCTCGAGGAATTTTCAGGAGTCGTTCGTCCATCCCTTGCTCGGAGAGGGAGGGGTCCGACTGCGACTGGTATCCGGCGGCCTCGAAGACCTCCTCGGTCGCCTCGCCGCACACTCACTCGACCTGGTGCTCGCCAATCAACCTGTGGTCGGAGACGAAGAGCGCGCGTTTCGCTGTCGCCGTGTCGCAAGGCAGAAGGTGAGCCTTGTGGGGCATCCGCGCCGCAGCAAGCTGGTTCGCTTTCCAAAGGACGTCGCGAACGTCGCGCTTCTCTTGCCCGGCCCGGACAGTGCGATTCGAACCTCGTTCGATGCGATCTGCGAGAAGCTCAAAATTCCGATCCGCATCCTCGCGGAGATCGACGACATGGCGATGATTCGACTGCTCGCACGGGACTCGGAGGCGGTCGCGCTCTTGCCCCCGGTGGTCGTGCGCGACGAATTGAACAGCGGTGTGCTTCGCGAGCTCGCCGTCGTTCCGGGGCTCTACGAGAACTTTTACGCCATCACCATCGAACGCCGCTACCAGCATCCGCTGGTCAAGGTTCTGCTGTCGCGGTCCGTGAGCGAACTATTGGGCGAGAGGTGATGCTACCCCATCGCTGCCTGACGTCCCGACCATGACGCACTCCACTCGGCGCACGCCGAGGCATACGCGAGTGGAGCCCGAACCCACGGTGCTAGTGGCGAGCCTTGTCGTAGCCGTGGCGGACCACGCTCTTCACTTCGTCCCACTTGTGCTTCGCGCCGCCCTCGGCGCTCTCCCAGTCCGCCTTGAGGCGCTGCTCGAGGCCCTCGTTCCAGGTCGCGTGTTGCGTGCCGTACTGGTGACGCGCTCCGACGCCGTACATCAGGGGCTGCTCGGCATCGTCCCAGCCGAGGTCGGTGCCGGTCTTGGTGCCGGGCGTGTTGGCGGGCGGGACCGCTTCCTTGCCGGTGGCCTGCTTCACGGTGTCGCCGACGTTCTGGTTGAGCTCCTTGCCGCCCATGTGCAGGTCCTTCTTGGTCTGCTCCCAGTCGCGCTTCATCGCGTCCTTGACGTTCTCCCACTGAGAACCGTGCTTCTCCGTCCACCACTTCGGCTGAAAGCTCGCGCTGCCCATGTGTCGCACTCCTTGAAAAGGGTTACGGCCGCGGTGTGCAAGCGCTGGTCCGCAGCGCGCGCGCGGGTGCGCGTTCCTTTCTCCAGTGATTCAGGGCTGCGACTTACGTCCCAGGCGACGATCTCGCAGCACATGAAGCACGAGAAGCAAACCTGCCACAGCAAAGAGCACGATGCCCGTCACGACCTGGTGCGGCACCACGAGCGCACCGCCGAGGATCATCGACGCGACCACGACGCCGGAGAAGAGTCGACGTCCGAGTCGATCGGCCGCGAGCGGCAGACCGGGATCGGCGGTCTTCACCACCAGGCGTCCGAGCCGCAGGTCCTCGAGGATCTCGCGGGCCTGGATGGGCACGTCGTAGCCCGCGCGTGAGAGCTGCTCGACGCCGCGAATGAGCTCGTTGCCGAGGCGCTGCGGCGAGTAGCGCTTCTTCATGATCGAGACGAAGTACGGCTGCGCCTCGCCGAACACGTCGAGATCCGGATCGAGCTGCTTGCCGATGCCTTCGAGGGTCATCAGCGCCTTGCCGACGAGGAGAAAATCGGTCGGGATCTCGATGCCGTACTTCATCGCGCCCTGCACGAGGTCGCGGAGCATCGCCGAGAGATCGATCTCCTTGAGCGGGCGACCGAGGTACTTCTCCGCGAGGAGCGCGACCTCGCCGCGATAGTCGCGCATGTCGACCTTCTTGGTCGGGCGCCCGATGGTGTAGAGCGCGTCGGCGACGGCGTACGAGTCCTTGCGCACGGCGGCGACCATGAGATCGACGGTACGATCGCGGAGCTCGGGGCTGAGCCGCCCGACCATGCCGAGATCGATGAGGCCGATCACGGGCGTGGCCCAGTCCGGGTTCCCCATGATGATGATGTTGCCGGGGTGCGGATCGGCGTGGAAGAAGCCGTCCTCGAAGATCATCTTGATGACGACACCAACCGCGTTCTTCGCGACGGTCTTGCCGTCTGCGCCGGCGGCGACCGCCTTGTCGACCTTGAGGCCGTCGAAGAACTCGAGCGCGAGGACATGCTTGCTCGAGGCTTGTTTGTAGACCTTCGGGAAGCGCGCCAGCTCGCCGAGGGCCGTGCCCTCGAAGTTCTTCGCGAAGCGCTCGCCGTTCTCGCCTTCGATGGTGAAGTTCAGCTCGGCGGTGATCGAGCGATCGAACTGCTGCACGAGGCCGATCGGCGAATAGAGGCGCGTCTCGGGGATGGCGCGCTCGAGCGCGGCGGCCATGATGTGGAGCAGCTCGAGATCGCGCTGCACGGTGTTGCCGACGTTGGGGCGCTGCACCTTGACGACCACCTCCACGTCGCCCTCCGGCGTGGCGAGCACCGCGCGATGCACCTGACCGATCGATGCGGCGGCGAGCGGAGACTCGTCGAACGACACGAAGGCTTGCTCGAGCGTGACGCCGAGGCTCGTCTCGATCACCTTCTTCACGTCCTCGAACGGGACGGGCGGGACGTTCTCCTGGAGCTTCTTCAGCTCGGTGATGACGTCGGCGGGAAGCAGGTCGGGACGCGTGGACGCGATCTGTCCGAGCTTGATGAACGACGGCCCCAGGTCCTGGAGGACGAGACGGATGCGCTCCGCCGTCGACGTGCGGGTCTTCTCCTCTTCGCCCTTCGCGAGCTCGTCGGTCGAGATCTCGGGCGCGTCGTCGGCGCCGCGGGCCGATGGCGGCGGATCGCTCGCGGTCCCCCTGCGCGGCCTGCGGCCGAAGCCGATACGGGTGACCACCTCGCCGAAGCCATGACGCACGAGCACGCTCGTGATCTCGCGCAGCCGCCCGAGATCGCGAACAGCAGAGACGACGGAGATCACGCCGGCAGCCTACCGTTTTCGGGGCCGCACGTCAGCGGCGCGTGCCACTGGCCGCCGCAGGCTCGTCCTCCGCGGCAGCCTCGGCGTCGAGCTGCTCGAGAGCGCGGAGCGCTGCCACGCGCGTCGCGCCCGCGGTCTCGGAGAGCGCAGCCCGGGCCGCGGTGACGACGTCGGAAGAGCTCGTGGACCGCGCCGCGAACGCGATCTTCGTCACCGCGTACTCGTCGACGGCGCGCAGCTCGCGAAGGCCGTTGATGGCGGCCAAGCTCACGCCGTCATCGTGGGAGTTGAGGAGGCCGAGGAGGAGCGGCGTCGCGCGCGGGCCCCAGAAGCCGACGAGGGCTTCGGCAGCGACGCTCGTGAGGCCCGGCGCAGAGCCCTGCACGTAACGGGAGGCGATCTCCCCCGCCTCGTCGTCGCGCACACGGGGGCTCGCGAGCAGCAGATCGGCAGCGAGCGCCGCCGCCACCAGGATCTCGCGGCGCGTCTCGAGCCGCGAGAGGCCCGCACGGATCATCGGCAATGCGTCGGGACCGAGCTCGCGAACGAGCAGCACGAAGCGACGGCGCACGGGTGGCTGATCGCTCATCTTGAGGCGCGCCGAGTAGAGCGCATACGCCACCGGCCCGCCGATGCGGAGCACGAGCTCCATGAGCTCACGCGCGGGTCGATCGGACGAGAGCACTGCCTCCGCGAGCGCGCCGAGGAACGTGGGCTCCGCGAACATCTGCTGGAGGTGGCGCGCCCGCGCCGCGCGCCATCCCGGCTGTCGCGGGTCTTCGGCCGCGAGCTCGTCGAGCGTGCACCGGACCGCGAACAACGCCTTGGCGTTGCGCTCCGCGAGGAGCACCGGCAAGGCCGCCTCTAGCCTGCTGGCGAGCGACTCGAACTGATCCGGGCGGAGGGTATCGGCGAACGCCGAGAGCCACGCCGCCGGGCGCGCGACCAGCTCGGCGGCGAGCACGCGACCGTTCACGTTGGAGACCGCCACCTCGCCCAGCGAATCGTGCCGATAGCTTCCGCCGCGCTCGAGCCAATCCGGTCCCGTGTCGCGCGGGGTGTTGTCGATGCGAACGCGCTCGCGCTCGTGGGAGGGCGGCATCGACGAGACATTGTCGCGATGCGAGGCCGACGACGGCGTCGGGCTCCCGCCCCGCGGCGTCAGCGCGCGGATCGCAGGCTCCGAGCCGACCTGCGCGAGCAGCGCGCCGAGCTCGCGGCGCAGGTCGCGCATCGACTGCTGGCGGTCCTCCGGATCCTTCGCGAGCGCCTTCAGGATGATGGCCTCGAGGCGCGGGTCGACACCGGGCGCGACCAGGCTCGGCGCGAGCGGCTCGACGTTCATGTGGCGGTTCAGGAGCGCCACCGGGGTGGGCGCGGTGAACGGCATCTGACCAGTTGCGAGCTCGTAGAGCATGACGCCGCAGGAATAGACGTCGCTGCGACCGTCCAGCGATTCGCCACGGCATTGCTCGGGAGACATGTACTCGGGCGTGCCGACCACCGCCTTCGATGCGAGGTCGTCGGTCTGCTGCACCGCGATACCGAAGTCGCACACCTTGACCAGCTCGTCGGGGCGCTCGTCGTCGTCCGTGTTGACGACGAGGACGATGTTGTCCGGCTTGATGTCGCGATGGACGATCCCGCGCGCGTGCGCGTGCGCGAGGCCGGCGCAGATCTGCATCATCACGTCGATGATGCGCGGGAGCGGCAGCGGGACGCCCTGGAGGAGGATGTCCGCGAAGCACTTGCCGTCGAGATGCTCCATCGCGAGATAGAGGAGGCCGTCCGACTCCTGACCGAAGTCGAGCACGCGCATCAGGTTCGGATGATCGAGGCGGCTGGCCGCGAGCGCCTCGGCGTGGAAGCGCCGGCAGAACTCGAGGTCCTGCTGGAAGTGGGCGTGCAGCACCTTGACGGCGACGGGAATGCGCAGGTCGCGGTGCGATGCGCGATACACCGATCCGACGCCGCCTGCTCCGATGAGGCCCTCGATCCGCAGCTTGCCGCCCGCGATCGCGCGGCCGACCAGCTGTTCCGGCTCGACCTCGAGGAGCTCGCCGCTGAGATCGCGCGTGTGTCTCTCGGTGAGCGTCACGCTCGTCGGCACGCGCGCGCGAAGCTCACTCGCGGGATGCGGGGTCTCGGGCTGTTGCCGTCGCGACGAGATGCGCTTCGACGCCGCGCGCGGCGCCGGGACCACCTCGGTGGGATCGTAGACGCGGAGCTGCAGGGGGAAGCCAACGCGCGTCGGTGCGCCCAGCGGCTCGGCGAAGAGAACGAGCGGCTCGCTCCCGCCTGGCGTGTACACCTCGAGGACGTGCGTCGACGACGTCGCCGGCGCCGTCATCAGCGGCAGGTATGCCTTGCCCCCTGCGAGCGCGAGCCCCATGAGAAAATCGCGCGCCTCGGCGTCGGCCAGATCGGCGACGAGCACGGGCCAGAGCGCGGACGGGGGGGACGGAGAAATCACGCGACCATCAAAGGTGGCACCCGGTCACCGAGAGGGTCAACGATGCATTACGCCCCAAAAAAATGCACACGATGCGCACGCGGCCAGCAGATCGCCTGGCTGCGGCCGCATTCTGCTGATGGCGACTGCCCGCGCACGTCTGCCACGCGGTCCTCGGCCGCAGTCGATTCGTCGGATGGAGTGGGGGCTTCGCACACGAAAAACGACGTGGAAACGGCGTTTCTGTCAGCGCACGCGGACGACGGCGCCGGGCTCCGCGCGCGTCGGAAACACTGCCGTCCAACCCATCGGAAGGTGCGGCGACGTGAACGCGTAGAGCCAGCGGGCGTCGATGGGGGCAAGGTTCACGCATCCGTGACTGTGGATGTGACCGAAGTCGCGATGCCAGAAGACGCCGTGGAGCGCGACGGCCTTGTCGAAGAACTGAACCCAGGGCACGTCCTCGAGCGCGTAGTGCTTGTCGATGTCTTCCTTCTCGAGGTTGTCCATCTTGGTCGTGAAGATCTTCACCCAGATGCGATGCACACCGACCGGCGTCGCGGAGTCCGACCTCGGCGGTCCCTTCCCCGTCGACACGAGTGACGCGAAGACGGGCTTCGTACCTTCGTAGGCGACGATGGTCTGCTGCGCGAGGTCGACGTCGATCCAGCGTTCCGTCGCGGCCTCGCCGCCCGCCTCCGCCGGCGGCGGCGCGAGCGTCGCGCGCGACAGCTCACGGGCGCGCATCCATCCGGCGGTGCTCGCGCCACCGCCACCGCCACCGCCACCGTCGTCGCTCTCGACGCGCAGCATGACGTTCGCGCCGGTGCCCTTCTCCTCGCGCACGCGCACCTTCTCGAAGCGCACGCGCGTGGCCGTCGGCTTGTCGGCCTTCTCCGAGGCGTAGACGTTCGCCTTCTCGACGGTCACCCACGCGGCATCGAGCTTGCCGCCGGCGACGAGCTCACCGTGGAAGAGGAACGGACGCGCGGGCACCAGCTCGCGCATGGCGATCCAGCGGCCCTTCTTGGTCTTGCCCCACGACTCGCCGTGCGCGGTCTTCTCCTCGACGATGGCCACCGCGAAGCCCTGTTCGAGCTCCTGGTCCGGGGAGTCATCGACGGCGTTGTTCAGGTTCGAGAACCCGAACGCGCCGCTCGCGCCTGCGAAGTAGTAGCGATAAGGGAGGCCGTCGTCGTTGGGCGACGTCGGCTCCAGCGGCGGCATCGGGCGCGTCCCGGGGCGAAGCGGGCGAACGGCGTCGCCGCTGCCGGCCAGCACCCACGGACGTGATCCGAGCGTCGGCGCGGACACGTCGTCGGCGGAGTAGTCGGCGACGTCCGAGCAGATCCACGCGAACGGTCCGACGTTCAGCCAGCGACCCTGGCAGCCGGCGCCGCGCTTCGTGCCGAAGATGGGCAGCCGAGCGCCGAGCTGTGTGCTCCCTCGCCGGGCGTCGGTCTTCCCCGGCTCGATGTAGAGCGCGGCATCCATCTTGTTCGGTGCCACCGACCGCGCCCAGCCGGGCACCGGCACATCACCGACGTCGACCCAGGGCGGGATGCTCTCGTCGCCGAGCGGCGAGGGCTCCACCTGCGCCACGCCGGGCTCGAGCGCCCGGGAGCGCGGCGGCCCCTTGCCTTGCGCAGCGACGTCGGACGCGAATACCAGCGCAGCGAGCGTGGAGGCCAGGAACGTCAGACCCACGCCCGGCGACGTGCATGCAGCATGCACGTATCTCGGGCTCATGTCGCGTCGATGTGCGGCTGCGGGAGTCGCAGCTTGAACGTCGCGCCCCGACTCGACGAGTGGACGCTGATGCTGCCGCCGTGCTCCTCGGCGATGCGCTTGGTGATGGCGAGGCCGAGGCCGGTTCCGCCTTTTTTTCCGCTCGTCACGAAGGACTGGAAGAGGCGATGCTCGATGTCCTTGGGGATGCCGGGGCCGGTATCGGAGACGGTGATCACGAGCGTCTCGTCACCGGAGCCGCTCTTGTCCTTCTCGCGCGTGACCTTGATGGTGAGCTTGCCGCCCTTGTCCGCCATGGCCTCGGCGGCGTTGCGCGCGAGGTTGTTGATCACGCGCTGGACCTTGCCCTCGTCGAAGCGCGCGACGCCTCGGTCGGCGAGATCGATGACGAGCTCGACGCCCATGCGACCGAGCTGCATCTGGAGCGCCTCCTTCACGTCGCCGAAGAACTTCGCCAGGTACACCTTGCGGATGAGGACCGTCTTCTCGCCGCGCGCGAACTCGAGGACGTCGCGCTGCATCGCGCCGATGTGGTCGAACTGCTTGAGGGCGAGCTCGGCGTACTCCTCGCGCACGTCGCGCTTGTCGGCGTGCTGCATGAGCTGCACGTAGCCGCTGATGACGGTGAGCGGAGTCTTCAGATCGTGGATGACGCCGGAGAGCAACCGCCCGATGGTGGTGAGGCGCTCCTCGCGCTCGCGGGCCTCGCGCGACATCTGGAGCTGGATGGCAGTGGAGGCGTTCGCGGCGATGAGGAGCAGGAGCGCACGATCGTCCTCGTCGAAGTCGCGCTCCTTCCTCATTCCGCCCTTGTTGTAGAGGGCGATCGCGCCCATCGCCTCGCCGTCCTCGCCTTCGAGCGGGACGCAGATGCATGCGCGCACGGGCTCGCCGAGGATCTGGTCGAGCGCGCGATCGTTGCTGGCGTGCGCCTGGGCGTCGTTGGTGAAGACCACCTCGCCGTTGGCCATGGCAGCGCCGGTGAAGCCGGACGTCGCGCGCACCGGAGTACGGATCAGCGTGGGATCGTCATGACGCATCAGGTAGAGATGCGCGACCTCGGTGCCGCCGTGCGTGCCTTGATCGCGGAGCGCGAAGGCGCCGGCGACGGCATCGCTGGTGCGGAGGGCCTCGGTGAGGACGCCGGTGAAGAGCTCGTCGAGCGACGTGGCCCGGCCCATCGCCGACTCGAGATCGAACAGGAGCTTGAGGTCGCGGACGCGGTGCTCGAGCTGCTCCTTGATCTCGAGCAGCTCGGTGTTCTTCTGGGTGACCGAGAGAAAGAGGCGCGAGTTGTCGATCGAGATGGCGGCCTGCGTGGCGAGCGCCGCGAGGATCACCGCATCATGATCGCTGAACTGCCCGGACTTCTTGTTGAGCACCTGGATGACGCCGATGGTGCGTCCCAGGTGGTTCTTCATCGGCACGGCGAGGATCGAGCGCGTGCGATAGCCCGACGTCATGTCCCACTCGGGGTTGAACCGCGGGTCCTCGTAGGGATCGTTGACGAGCAGCGCCTTGCTGGTCTGCGCGACGTGGCCCGCGATGCCCTGCCCGACCTTGAGGCGGATGGCGCGGACCTCGTCGCCCTGGACGATGCGCGAGACGAGCTCGTTCTTCCGCTCGTCGAGCAGGTAGAGCGTGGCGCGATCGGCTTCGACGGCATCGTTGATCTTCGAGAGGATGAGCTCGAGGAGCTGATCGAGATCGAGCGTGGTCCCGAGCGCGAGGCCCACCTCACGAAGGGCGACGCCGATGCGTCGCTCGCGCGCGAGCTCCTCCTCCATGTTCGCGAGCTTGTGCTCGAGATGGACCACGCGAACATCGAGCTCACGGGAGCTCGGCCTCCTCGTCGGTGACGAGAAGTCCGCTTCGCTACCTGGGGTAGCCGGCGGGCGCGTGGATTTGAGGGCCACGGATGGATTCTAAACCGGTTTCGGGGTCGCTCGCGCGGCGAACCCGGGCGCGAAAAGTGGTATGGCTGGCGCGGCGTTCCCTTCGCACGCCCTTCCGACCATGCCCAGAACCCTCATTGTCACCCCGACTTACAACGAGAAGGACAACCTGCCGCGGTTCGTCGACGCGGTGCGTTCTGCGATGCCGGACGCCGATCTGATGATCGTCGACGACAACTCCCCGGACGGCACCGGCGACATGGCCGACGCCATCGCGGCGAAGGACGAGCGCGTGACGGTGATGCATCGCGCCGGCAAGCTCGGGCTCGGGACCGCGTATACGCAGGCGTTCCAGAAGGGGCTCGAGGCCGGGTACGACCGCTTCTTCGAGATGGATGCAGACCTCTCGCACGACGTGAAGTACCTGCCCGACTTCGTGCGCGCGCTCGACGACGGCGCCGACGTGGTCATCGGCTCGCGGAACATCCCCGGGGGCGGCGTGCTCGGGTGGGGCCTCGGCCGGCACTTCATCTCGAAGGGCGGCTCCCTCTATTCGCGCACCATCCTGGGCCTCGGCGTGAAGGATCTCACGAGCGGCTACAAGGCGTTCACGCGGCGCGCGCTCGAGGCGATCGACATCGGATCGGTCCAGTCCAACGGCTACTCCTTCCAGATCGAGATGACCTATCGCGCCATCCGCAAGGGCATGAGGATCACCGAGGTCCCGATCGTGTTCGTCGATCGGACGGCGGGCGCGTCGAAGATGAGCCGCAAGATCTTCATCGAGGCCATCGGCGTGGTGTGGAAGCTCCGCGCAGAGGCGGTCGTCGGAAAGCTGTAACGCTCAGGGCTTCGGCTCTTCGGGCTTCGGCTCCTCGGGCTTCGGCTCCTCGGGCTTCGAAGGCGCTTCGGGCTTCGACGGCGCTTCGGCGTCCGGTGCGTCCGGCTCCAGCGGCTCGACCTTGAACGCCTCCGCCGCGCTCATCGGTGGCGGCGGAGGTGCGATGGCCGCGGCGACCACCTGCGCTGCGAGCGCGACGTCACGGCTCGACGACAGCTCGACGTCGGTGCTCGCCAGCCCATCCACCGCTGCGCCGCTGGCTGCCGGCGGCACGGCGAGGATCACCTCGGGCTCGAGCTCGGGCACGACGAGGGCGCGCGGCGAATCGACCGCCGGGCGCGGCGAGCTCGGAGGCGGTCGCGGGACGCTGGGCGGCACGGGCGGAGCTGCTGGCGACGACGGCGGCACCGACGGCGGCACCGGCGGCGCAGCGCCCGGCATCACGATCTTCTGCGTGACGACCTGCACCTGCACCGCGTCGGGGAGGTCATCGAGCTCGACGTCGACCGGCACGCCGCTCGATGCAGGCGCTGACGGCGCCGCCGGAGGCGCAAGCGGAACCGGCGGAGCGACGGGCCGTGCGGGCACGGGCGGCGGCGATCGCTGCGGAACAGGCGGCGGCGGCGGCGTCGCCGACGCACGCGCGGCCGCGCCCTGGCCACGTGCACCGGCGACGATCTCGAGGACGCGGATCGCAGACGGCGGCGACCCTGTGTAGACGAACGTCTCCTTGTCGCCGTCGAGCGGCACGACGTCGGTCACCTCCTTGCCGTTGACGATGCATGCATACCGCACGCGTGCCCCCGGCATGACCCCCGACGCCCTGACGAAGAACCCATCCGTCCCCGCGCGCGTGGCCACCCCACCCGCGCTCGCTCCCGCACGCGCGCTCGCGCCCGCGCCCGCCGGCCTGCGCTTCCGCCGCAACAGCATCCACGCCACGACCGCGCTCGCCGCCGCGAGCGGCGAGATCAACAGCAGCCCCCACGAGATCGGCTCCGCCGCACCTCCCGCCGGATGGACCCGGATCGCTTCGCCGTCGGCGAGCGGCCCGCTGGGCGGCGTCGCGGCGCTCGATCCCGACGCGCTGGGCGCGCCGGCTCCCGCCCCCGCACCCGCGCCGCCCCCCGCACCTGCGCCGAGGCCCACCGGAGCGGCCGGCACGAAGTCCGGCCCTGGCGTCGACACGACGGGCGCGACCGCCTCCTCGTTCGTGACCACCACGCGAAAGCCGTTGTCGGCGTTGCGGGCCCCCGGCGCATTCTTGTAGCGCGCAGCGCTCCGTCCGCGCTTGGGATCGCGGTACCACGACCCGCCACGGAGCACGCGCCGCTCCGGCTCGTTGCCGGTGACGGTGGCGGTCTCGGGATCGGCGACGGCGCCTTCGCGATACGGCGCGAAGATGTCGCGGCACCACTCCATGACGTTGCCGGACATGTCGAAGAGGCCGAGCGGGTTGGCCTTCTTCTGTCCGACCGGGCGCGTGCCGTTTCCGGCGTTCGTCTTGAACCATCCGTACGCGGCCGGCTCGGCCTCGGCGGCAGCGCCGCCCGACCACGCCGTCGTCGTCCCTGCGCGCGCCGCGAATTCCCACTCCGCTTCGGTCGGCAGACGAACGCGCTTGCCGCTCTTCCGCGAGGCCCACCCGACGAACGCAGTCGCATCGCCGTACGACACGAGCACGACGGGATGCGTATCGGTCTGCGTGAAGCCGGGGCTCCGCCAGGTGAAGTCCTTCTTCTGGACGAGGCCCGCGACCTTGCCGCCGTCGACCGGCTTGCCGTCCCAGCCTGCGCCTCCGGCCTGGCCCTTCTCGGCGTCGGTGACGTAGCGGGTGTCGGCGACGAACTTCGCGAACTGACCGCGCGTCACGGGATACTTCCCGATCCAGAAGTCCTTCGTGATCGTGACCTGGTGCGCGGGCTCCTCGTCCTTCTCGTGGACGGGGTCACCGGGCGAGGAGCCCATCGTGAAGGAGCCGTGCGTGACCTTGCGCGTCTCGAGCGTGCCGCCGCCGAGATCGAGGACGAGGTCCTCCGGAGCAACACCGGCGCCGGCGTCGGTCACGGGGTCGGCGGCAGCGAGCCGATCGAACGCCACGAGCGCGGTGGCCCCGACGAGGAAGATCGACGCGCCCACGCCGCACGAAAAGCGCAAGCGCGAAGATGCGGGCCGCACGCGCATGTCGTTATGGTTCTACACGGACAGCGCGTGCACGGCGACCCTTGAGCGCGGCCCTGCACCCTCTATGCTGCGGCCATGGCGAAGAAACTGACCCTCGAAGAGCACGCCGACCAGATCCGTGACGACCTCAAGGTCCCGCACCAGAGCGACGTCTTCGCGCACGCGGTCGAGGCCGGCTATCTCGCCGCGCGCGCCGACGGCGAGGTCGACGCGAACGAACGTCAGGTCCTGACGAAGGCCGTGGAGCTCCTCAGCAAGGGCGCGGTCATCGAATGGGAGACCGAGCAGCTCCTCGACGAGTGCCAGGGGCTCGCCGAGAAGGACGGCGCCGAGGCCCGCGCCACGAAGGTCGGCGAGGCCCTCAAGGAGCTCGGTCAGGGCGAGGCAGGTCTGCTCGTCGCAGCGTTCGTCGCGCGCGCCACGAACGGCGTCGAGAAGTCGGAGGCCGAGGTCCTCAAGGCCATCGGCAAGGCCGCGGGCCTCACGCCGGACAAGATCAAGGCGGTCGTCAAGCGAGCCACCGATCTGGACGGCTCCAGCAGCTGATCAGCGGCGGATCAAAACGTCCCCGATCAGAACGTTCCCACGAGGCCGAGGCCTCCGCCCTTGTCGCCCATGCGCATCGGCATCACGCGAACCTCGCCGAGATCGTTGCGCACGAGCACGGTCTTCGGCGACGTGATGCCGACGATGAGCATCGTGGCGCCCGCGGCCTGCGCGATGCCGTCGATCGCGAGCGTAACGTTGCCGGACGAGGACTCGGTCTTCGTCATCTGGAGGAACGGACCGGCCACGGGGACGTAGAGCAACTCGCCGCTCTCCCCGCCGCTGCCGCCGTATGCCCTGTTCACCTTGTTCGCGTCGGTGATCGCGGCGCCCACGAGCACGGAGATCAGGTACATGACGCCGAACGTGACTGCGCCGCCGACGACGAG
>JAYTZB010001668.1:0-1640 GCA_043742085.1 Polyangiaceae bacterium | reverse complement strand
CATGGCGGCGATGGGCGTCCAGCCCATGCCGGCGCCGATCGTGATCGAGCCTCCGCCTGCGGCCACTGCGTCCAGCACCGCCAGCGAGGTCGACGAGCTGGCCGAGACGCCCGCGCCGGTCGCGAAGAAGAAGAAGGCGGCCGCGAAGGCGGGGGCGACCGGAACGAGCGGAACGAACGGGGCGAACGGGGCGAAGAGCAACAAGCTCGCGCTCCGCAGCGCGCCCTTCTGATCGCTTCTGTGGTAGCTCCGCTTCATGGCGGACGAGTCTTTTCCCATCGAGGTCGAGCAGCGCGGCAACGTCGTCATCTGGACGATCGACCGTGAGCCGCGGATGAACAGCCTGTCGCGCGCGCTCCTGCTCGCGTTCGGCAAGCTCGCGCGCGAGGCCGTGTCGAATCCGTCGGTACGCGCCATCGTGATCACGGGGCGCGGCGACAAGGCGTTCTGCGCAGGCGCCGATCTCAAGGAGCGGCAGGGCATGACGGAGAACGACATCCGCGTGCAGGTGGAGCTCTATCGCTCGCAGCTCGGCCCTCTCGACCGCTCGCCGAAGCCGGTGATCGCCGCGCTGAACGGGGTCGCGTTCGGGGGCGGCCTCGAGCTCGCGCTCATCTGCGATCTCCGCGTGGCCGCCGCGCATGCGAAGGTGGGGCTGCCCGAGACCACGCTCGGAATCATCCCCGGCGCTGGCGGGACGCAGCGCCTCGGGCGCATCGTCGGCGAGGCGCGCGCCAAGGAGATGATCCTGCTCGGTCGCAAGCTCGACGCGGCGGAGGCGCTCTCGTGGGGCCTCGTGAACCACGTGGTGCCGGCGGGCAAGGATCTGATCGAGGACACGCTCGCGTTCATCGATCCGATCGCCAACGGCGCGCCGCTCGCGCAGGCGGCGGCGCTGGAGGCCATCGATCGATCGTTCGACGTCGCCCTCGAGCTGGGCCTCGAGCTCGAGAAGGTGAGCTACGACAAGGTGCTGGTGAGCGCCGACCGCCGTGAAGCGCTGGCGGCATTCGCGGAGAAGCGAAAGCCGTCGTTCAAGGGGCAGTGAGCGTCCAGTCTCCCAGGGGCGAGAACCATCGGGCGAGGACGTACGGCATCGGATAGGTACCCCCGACGTAGAGCCGGGGCAGCTCGAAGCGATCATCGCTCATCCGCGCACGCCGATCGCGGACGGTGACCGCGGTCGAGAAGCCCGCTTCCCGTACCGCCGCAACGGCGGCCGGGTGATAGCGCCCGAACGGATAGCTGAAATGGTCGACCGCGCTTCCGAGCAAGTCTTCGAGATCCTTCTTCGAACCGCCGATCTCCTCGCGCAGGGTCACGCCATCGCCATCCGCGCTGAGATCCCGGTGGCTGCGCGTATGGGCGCCGACTTCCATGCCTGCGTCGTGCCACGCGAGGAGCTGTTGCCTCGTCATCATGGGCGTGCGTACTCCGAGCACGTCGGCGTCCCACGCATTGTGCCCGCCCAGGTAGTCGCTCGCGACGTAGCACGTGGCGGTGAACCCGTGCTCCTGGAGGACGGGGAGGGCCTCCTCGAAGTTGTCGGCGAATCCGTCGTCGAACGTGAGGACGACGAGCCGCTCACGAGCTTTCGCGGCGTCGCCACCGAGCCAGCGGCGGCTTGCCTGTCCCATCGA
>JAYTZB010001667.1:0-1699 GCA_043742085.1 Polyangiaceae bacterium | reverse complement strand
ACCTCGACGACGCCGTCCTGGATCGACACGATGGCGAGGGTCGCGGCCGTGGCGATGGCCTGTACGAAGTCGTCACCTGCATGCCGCGGCGCGAAGATGCGATGAAGACGGTCGACGTCGAACGCGTACGTCCAGAGCTTCGTGTCGAGCGTGGGGTCGCCGAAGCGGACGAGCGCCTCTGCCACCGGCGGCCCGAAGCGCGTCGAATCGCGGTTCACCATGCGAACGCCGGCGAAGAGCGGCGGATCGATCTCCGCCATCGCGAGCGTGTAGGGCGCGGGTGGCATCGCCGTATCCATGAGCGTGCCGTCGTAGGGCTGATGGATGTGCGTCCACGACGCGAGCCACACCGGCGCAGCGATCACGCTGATGCCGGCGCGCTCGCCGTGGAGCCATGGCGTGGTCTTTGGCTCCGGCATGGCCGGCTCCGCGAGCTCGCGACGCACCGACGCGAAGCTCCAGCCCACCATCGAGCCGTCGGAGACCATCGCCGTCTGCAGCCCGAGGTCGCGCGCCATCTGCACCCAGAGAGCGAGCTCGGCCGGCGAGTGCACCGGGACGCTCAGCTCTTCTGGTTGTAGTTCGTGTTCTCGAGCAAGATCACGTTCGACTTGGAGCGGCTCTCGCCGACGCTCGTGATGTACACGGCGGGCTGATCCTGGACGGGGCAAACCTTCTCGCACGCGCCGCAGCCGATGCAGAGGCTCGGGTCGACGTGCGGGCGCTGCAGCTTGACCTGGAGCATCGCGGGCTGCTCGCCGGAAGGACCGGGCTTGCTGTCGCGAACCGGCGCCTCCACCTCCTCGACCCAGATCGCCTTGGGGGAGGTCGGGCAGAACTCCTCGCAGACGATGCAGGGAGTCTGCATGGACCAGGGCAGACAGCGCCCGTGGTCGTAGAATGCCGTGCCGATCTTCACGGGCGGCACGCCGAGACCGAGCTTCTCCTTCTCGGTGATCTTCTGGATGGCGCCGGTGGGACAGACCTGACCGCAGAGCACGCACGAGTGCTCGCAGTAGCCGATGCGCGCGATGAGGATGGGCGTCCAGAGACCCTCGATGCCGGCCTCGAACATCGCCGGATGAAGCGCGTTGTTGGGGCACACCTTCATGCACTCGGCGCAGCGGATGCAGCGCTCGAGGAAGGCGCGCTCCTCGACGGCGCCCGGGGGCCGGATCACCTTCGCGTGGTAGTTCACGTCGAGCGAATCGGCGATGCGCGCGACCGGGATGAACGCGGCGCCCGCGGCGGTGGTGGCGAGCAGCGTGCGGCGCTGGAGCGCCGGCGCGGAGAGCGTGCTCTTGCGGTTCGGGAGGAACCGGAACTTGATGACGTCCTCCGGGCACGCGGTCTCGCAGTTGAGGCACACGTGGCACTCGTCCTGCCGCCACTTGACGCCGCCTTGCGGGGAATCGGCGCCCTGGCAGTTGACGAGACACAGGTTGCAATCCGTGCACTTTGCATGGTCCTTCTCCATGCCGAAGAGCGCGAACTTCGCGAAGACGCCGAGGAACGCGCCCAGCGGACAGAGCACGCGACACCAGAACCGCGGGACGAAGCGGTTCATGAAGAGGATCGCGACCAGCAGCACGACGATGAGCCACGTCTGGTGGAAGTAGAACTGATGCGAGCCCCAGACGGCGGTGGCGAGCGCGTCCTGCGTGTGATCGGCGGCAGCCTGGATGGGACGGAACGGCAC
>JAYTZB010001666.1:0-2278 GCA_043742085.1 Polyangiaceae bacterium | reverse complement strand
GCGTGGGAGCCGGCGGACGTTGCGTGGTGGCGCGCGCTCGACGACAAGCTCGCCCCTCACGGCGGCGGCGCGCGTGTCGTCCTGCCCACTTTCGACCGTCCGCTCGCTGGGTCACGTGAACGTGACCCGCTCGACGCCTTGGCCGATGAGGTCGCCCGCGCTCTCGATGCGCCGACCGAGAGCGAGACCATCGTGCCCGTGCTCGGGGACCTCAGTGGTGTGACCGTCCCCGACGGATCGCCGACCGTCGATGCGTCGCGCGTGCGTATCCTGGGCGCTAGCGATGCCGTTGCGCAGGCGCGTGCCGTCGCCGCCGTCGTCGCGGACGCCCTCGCGAAAGGGGCCGCCGTCGAGCGGATCGCCATCGCGCTTCCGGTGATGGACGAAAGGACGCTTGCGCCCTTGCGCCGTGCCCTCGACGACGAGGGCATTGTCGGACATGAGGCGCGCGGCGCTCCAGCGTCGAGCGCGCCGGTCGTAGCCGCCGCGCTCCTCGCTCTCGACGCTACGTCGCTGGATCGTCATGTGGTTGCCCGGCTGCTGCGATCGGGGTGGATCGACGCCGCTCGCCTGACCGGCGAGGGTCGTCGCGATGCCGAGCGGCGCCTTGCCAACTTGGCGCGCGCCCTCGAGACGTCGGCGACGGCAGCTGGCGCCGATCCGATCGAGCGGCTCGTGCGGACGGCGACGACAAGGTCGAACCCTAACCGCCGTGCGAGCGCGAACGAGGGCGACGCGGCGGACGACCGCGCGCGTGACCTCGCGCTCGCGACGCGGATCGCCACGGTGCTTGCTGGTTCGCGCGCCGCGTCGTCGCGGATCGAGCATGTTCGGGCGGCACGAACACTATGGTCGCAGCTGGGGATCGGAGCACGAGCGGGTCGAGGCGGCCTGTCCTCCTTCCTCAGTGATTCGGTACCAACGGGAGTCCCGCGCGCGGAGCGCCTTGCGATCGCGCGGGACGCTCGAGCCTGGGACGCCCTCGTTTCGGCGCTGGACCTGCAGGAGACGACCGCGCAGCGCGTCGGAGCACTCGACCAACCCATCGACGCCGGAGCCTTCCGGCTGCAGCTCATCGAGCTGCTCGACGCTGCAGCTTCCCAGCCTGGGGCGGCCCGCGTCGCCGCAGTGCGAATCGCCCGCCTCGTCGATGTTGCCGGCGATGCCTTGGACCTCCTCATCGTCGTCGATGCAAACGATGGGCTTCTGCCGCGTGACGACATGCACGACGCACTCGTGTCGGAGGCTCTGGCGGAAGCCATCGGTCGGGCCAGTCACGGTGCCTTCGTGGCTCCGACGGCAGGCGTCTTGCGCGCTCGAGACCTGAGTGCGCTCGCCGTCGCGGCGGCAGACTCTGTCGCCGTCGTGCTCACGTTCTCGCGCGAGGATGCGGCCGGTGCGCCGCTTGCCCCGTCGCCCGTCGTCGAGGCCCTCGAACGCAGCGGCGTCTCGGTGGTGATGAGCGACCCGGTCGCCCCTCGGCGTTCGGGGCTCGACGTGACGTTACGGGTCTCCCGGGAGCGCGAACGCGAGGGCTTCTTCCTCGACCCGACGCGTCCGCTGTCCGATGTCGTGGCGGACCTCGCGCCGACGGCGACCGCGGCGCAACTCCTGGTGGGCGAGACCGGCGGTGCCGGACGCTCGCTCGCTGTGACCGGCCTAGAGCGGTTCGCCCGCTGCGCGTTCATGGGTTACGCCCACGTCGTCCTTGCGGCTCGCGAGGCCGATCTGAAGGACGAGCTTCCCGATGCCCGCGAGGAGGGTACGCTCATCCACGAGGTCCTCGCCGCGGCGTTCCTCGCTACGCGAGAGTCATGGTCCCGACGCCCCCGTCCGGCGGCACAGATCCTCGAGGCGGGCCTGGCCGCTGCCGAAGCGGTGCTCGAACGATGGCAGGGGCACGCGCCGCTGAGAGCAATCGTGCGCCTCCGCGTGAGCGATGCAGTGCGTGCCGTGCTCGGCCTCGCGATCGCCGATGAGACCTGGGACTTCGTTCTTGCCGAGCAAGCGTTCGGTGCGCGAGGCGACACGAGCTGGAGAGCGCTGGACCTCGGCGACGCTGACGTGACCTTGTCATTGCGAGGCACGATCGACCGTGTCGATCGCGCGCATGATGGCCGCATGCTCCGCGTCGTGGACTACAAGCGGAGCAAGTCGACCGTACGCGACGCCGGGAGCGGGCTCGGCGAGACCGCGCTTCAAGTTCCCCTGTATGCGTCGATCGCCGGTCGCGAGCTCGAGCTACCTGCGACCGGCGTATACGTGCCCACCCAGCCGC
>JAYTZB010001665.1:0-3228 GCA_043742085.1 Polyangiaceae bacterium | reverse complement strand
ACGTGGGCTGCTACGATGACAGCGTCATGCCGAACCACCTGGCCCACGTCTCGGCTCTGCTCCTCGGCCTCGCGATGAGCGGCGCCTCGCTCTTCGCCGGCTGCTCGGGCAGCGACCCGGGTCCCGACGTCGGGGACGGAGGCGCCTCGTCGACCGCCAGCTCGTCCGGCACGCCCGGCACCTCGAGCTCCGGGACGTCCGCGTCGAACGGCGGCACCACCTCGAGCGGCGCCAGCGGAACGAGCGGCGCCAGCGGAACGAGCGGAACGAGCGGCACCAGCGGCACCAGCGGCACCAGCGGCGGGCAGACCTTCGACCAATGCATCTCCGCGTGCGAGGCGAAGTATCCGAAGGGCGTCACCATCGGGAAGGGCATCGACCAGTGCTGGGCGAAGAGCTGCTCGACCGACTGCAATGGTCTCGGCGCGGGCATGCAGTTCCCGCCCGCTCACGGCATGTGCAAGAACGTCGTCGAGACCCCCGGCGCAGCGTGCAGCCAGTGCACGGTCGACCACTGCTGCACCGCCTGGGACGCGTGCTTCGACAACGCCGACTGCTCGGCGCTGAACCAGTGCTCGATCGCTTGCTACAAGTGACGCGCGGAGTGACCCGACCAGCGACGCGTGACTAGGGCTGCTTCAGCGCCTTCGCGAATTCCTGCTGCAGGCCCCAGAGCTCCTTCGCGGGGACCGGGCGGCGATCGCGCTTGGCGAGCGGCGAGCGGCCCTTGGCCCACAACGGCGGGACGACGCTGAGCATCCGGTCGCCGGGGAGGCCCGCGATCTCCTGCTCCCAGCCCGGCCACCGCATGCTCTCGTAGAACTCGTCGAGCTCGCCGGAGAACGTCCAGGCCACGAAATCCGAGTAGCCGAGCTCGGTGTCCTCCCACTCCAGGGAGTCGGGCGCGAAGTAGTGCACGCGACCGGGCTTCTTCCCGAGCACACCGCGGGATCCGTCGAGCGCGAAGATGCCGCCGAGGACGTCGTCGGCGACGACGATGAAGTCGTCGAGGTTCACCCCGACCACGGAGTTCCACCCCGCGAGCTGGCGAGGCAGCCGCTCGCAGCCCGAGCCGAGCAACCGCACGAAGCCGTGATCGACGAGAATCCCGCCGCACTCGTGCGCGAGCGCGCCGAGCGTCGAGCGCGTCGTGACCTGGATGGCCTCGAGGCAGGCGCGCCGCTGCGCGTCGCTCGCGATCGGCAGCACCACGACGCCGTTGGGCGCGGCGGCGGCGGACTTCACCACCTCGGGCCAGGCGGGATCGTCGGAGAGCAGCTCGGCGTAGGGGCGCGGCATCCCTGCATCACACCGCATATGGGTGAGGGCGACAACGCCGTCGGCCAGCGAACCGAAAAACCGTGCCGCTACGCCTTCGAGGTCACCGCTTCGACCCCACGCGAACACCGTGCAAAACGTTCGCGATCACGACGCGCAGCATGGCACCGCAGCCGCAGAAGGCTCGATGGGTGGTCGCATCCGCGAGAACATCGTCCGCGCACACAGGACACTGGACCTTGCACTTGTAACCGTCGGGCGCGACGACGAGACAGAGCGGCAGGACGTCGTGCATGCCCCCCGGTCGTCCGGCCGCCGGACGAGTTGCGTCCTACCGGCCGTGCGCGTTCAGCGGGGCGTCGCGACCCAGCCGGTCGTTCCACCCGCGTAGGGAGGGGCCGCCGGGTCGGGACGCGTCGCCGCGTATGTGATGGCAGCAGCTCCGGCAAGGGTCGCGGCGATCCCGGTCCAGAACCACCAGCGCCTGGTGACCGGGATCTTCTCCTCGGCCATCTTCGCCGAGAGGTCGACCTCCTGCCCAGGTAGGACGGCAAGCTTCGTATCGAACGTATCGAAGCCGGACTTCTTCACGACGAAGCGATAGGTGCCTGCCGGGCGGAGGACGGCGACGGGAGCGAAGCCGACGTCAGCACCGTCGACGGTGACGACGGGATTGCCGACGTTGGAGCTGACCCGGACGGTCGCGGGCAAGCGCGAGAGCTGGAGATCCAGCGCCGTCCGGGTGCCCGGCGCATACGTCTTCGTCAGCGTGACGTCGGCATACCCCTTCGCGACCACGCGGAAGAAGTGGGTACCCGGGTCGACGATCAGCGCGAATGTTCCTGCGGGCACCGGCTCGATCGCGCCAGGTGAGCCGAGCCCGGCCGTCGCGACCGCCGACGTGCTGCTGCCCTCGACGACGAGCGAACGACCATCGACAGCGAGCCTCGCGTCTGCCGGTTCGATCCGGATATCGAGATGTACGAGCTCGTCCTTGATGCTCTTGAGATAGCCGCGCGCTTCCTCGAGACGGCTTCCAGGAAGCTCCGTCGTCTCTTGCTCCGCCGCAGCGATCGTCTGTGCGAACAGCGCTTGCGCGCGCGTCAGCCGCCCCAGCGCGCGTTCACACACCGCCATGTTGAACGTCGTGAGGGGGTGCGGCCGAAGCTCCGCGGAGCGCTCGAATGCCGCCAGCGCCTGCGCCCACTGCGCGGTCTTCGCGAGGTCGTTGCCGGCGACGAACTGCTTGCGCGCCTCGACGACGTTGGCGTCATTCGACGGCGCCGCAGCGGGGGCGGGGGCAGCCTGCACCGCGCTTGCCCATGTCGCGGGCGCGACCAGCAACGCCGCGAGGAAGAGATACGGTCGGGTTTTCATGGGGGCTCAGAAGGGCGGTTTGTCGACGAGCACGCCTTGAGCCGAGCTCGCCGGTACGGGGGCGACGGAAGGATGGACGGACGCGGCCGGGCTCGACGATGCCCGCGGTGCGGCGACGCGTGGTGAGGCGCCGCGCGATGAGGCCGCGCTCGCGGCCAGCGACGCGTCCGCAGCATTCTCGGGAAGCGTGACCGAGCCGGCGTCGAGCGGAGCCGCAGGTCTCGTGGACGCGAGGGAAGACGAGCCAGACGCTACCTCGCTCGATGGCAGAATCGCGAGCGCCGAGCCGCCTGCGACTACGCCGCTTCCCGACGGTCGCGAGGCGCTGGTGAGCGTTCGGCGAACGAACAAGCCCGCGCTCACGAGGACGAGCAAGGCCAGCACCACGCCCGCGATCGCCCAGCCCCGGCCGCGTGGCGCGGCGTTCATGCGGTCAGGTTGCGTTGCAGCCCAGTGCAGCGGCCCGGTCGGCACCGGCGCCGAGTCGCCCCGGACACGGATGATGTTCGCGGAGGGGTGCCCTGACGCGACGTGGACCGGAGGCGGCGCAGAGGCGGACGTTCCGGCGTGGCG
>JAYTZB010001664.1:0-2838 GCA_043742085.1 Polyangiaceae bacterium | reverse complement strand
CGCGTTTTTCGGGTCGGGACCACGTGCGCATCGAGCTCCGGCCGCTCGCTCGACGCACCGTGCGCGCCATCGCGAAGGCGATCCTCGGCGAGAAGGCCAACAGCGCCGACGGCGAGGCGCTCGTCGAGTCGATCGCCACGCAGGCCGGCGGCTCGCCGCTGTTCGCCGAAGAGCTGTCGCGGCTTGCGCACTCGGGACGCGACGCGGCGAGCGCGCCCACCATCGAGGCCGCCATTCAGGTTTCGCTCGATGCGCTCGACGAGGACGTCCGCGAGGCCTCCACGAAGCTGAGCGTGTTCGGCATGCAGGTCTGGGACGCGGGGCTCACTTCACTCGGCGTGCGTGGCGCGGCCGAGGTGATGCGCGCGCTCACCGCCGCCGAGGTGGTCATCGAGCAGGCGAGCTCGCGCTTCAAGGACACGCGCGAGTGGGCGTTCAAGCACGCGCTCACGCGTGAGGTCGCGTACGCGTCGCTCGGCGACGATCAGCTGAAAGACCTCCATGCGCGCGCCGGGCAATGGCTCGCCAGGATGGGCGAGGACGACGCCATCGTCGCGCGCCATCTCGAGCTGGGCGGCGAGGCGGTGCAGGCCGCGAATTACCTGGAAAAAGCGGCACGGCGTGCGCTCGCTGCCAACGCGCTCGGCGAGGCGGTGCGCCTTGCGGAAAAATCGCTCGCGTTCGCCGAGGACAAGCCGACGCAGTTCGCACGCGCGCAGATCCTCGACGAGGCCTGGAACCGCCTCGACGCTCGCGCGGGCGAGCGCGACACCGCGGTGCGCGCGATGCAGGACTCGATTCACGACGAGGCGAGCGAGGTGCGCGCGCTCGGCGCACGCGTTCGTTACGAGGACGCCTCGGGCGGCGGGCCCGACACGAGCGCGGGCCTCGAGGACGTCATCCGTCGCGCGAAGGTGGCCGGGCTCTTCGACGAGGAAGCGCGCAGCGCGGCGGCGCTCGCGTCGCGGCTCGCATTCGCCGGCGAGCTCGACAAGGCGGCCGACGTCGCCGACTCGCTCCTCGAGCTGTCGCGCGCGCACGGGATTCCCGGCGCCGCCGTCGATGCGTGGCAGACGCTCGCGGTGGTCAGGCAAGCGCGCGGTGACGTCGGCGCAGCGCTCGAGGCGCGCCGGAGCGCCGCGCGCGCCGCTGCCGCCGCCGGTCTGAAGACGCGCGAGGCGACGCTCACCATCAACGTGGGCTTCGCGCTGACCACGATGGGCGCGAAGGAAGAGGCGCGCGTCGCCATCGAGGGCGGCATCGCGCTCGCGCAGGCGGTCGGCTCGCCCGGCACCGTCCGTCACGGCCAGATGATCCTCCTCTGCTGGGTGTCGACGTTCGGACCCGAGACGTCGCTCGACGCGCTGCTCGCGGATCCGCGCGCCATCGCCGACAACGCCGTCTCCGGCGCGTGGGTGCCCCACGATCGGGCGACGCTCGGCGTCCTCTACTATCGCGGTGCGGAGCTGCTCCTCAACGATCCGCGCGGCGGTCCCGCGGGTCCGCGTCAGGGCGCAGACGCGTCGCTCCGCAGCTCGACGCCCGCCGAGCAAGCACGCACGCTGCTCAAGACCGCGGCCGGCGGCTATCGCGCGACCAAGATGCTCGACGTGGTGCCGGTCGCGCTCGGATTGTGGGCGGAGGCGGAGCGCCGGTGCGGCTCACCCGATCGCGCCGTGGAGATCGCCACCGAGGCGGCAGGGTTGCTCGAGCACGGCTCGCCGAGCCTGCTCAACGAGGCGCCGATCTACCTCGCCCTCCACGCGGCGTGCGTCGACCTCGGTCGTCCCGAGCACGCGAAGGATGCGATCGCGCGCGGGCTGCCACGGCTCGTCACGCGCGTGCATGGTCTCTCGGGTACGCCATACGCGAAGGAGTTCCTTCGTCACCTGGCGCCGAATGCGGGCCTCATCGCCGTGGCGGAGACGTACGGGATCTTGCCGGCCGAGATCGCCGCGCTGCTCGCCTCGCCGTAGCGCGGGGGTCGTGCGCGGTCGTGCGGGGGTCGTGCCCCCACACCAGGCCCATGGATCATCGAATCACCGGCTGCTGCCTCCAGCCCGATCGCGAATCGAAGAACTCTCCTCGATACCGCCGTTCGTATCGCACATGCCGTCCGGTCTGAACGGCGTGGGCGTTCGTTTCCACCCTGAGTGCGCTTCTCTCACGCAGCTCGGAGCGCGCCGGCGCTGGCCCGGCCATTGCGACAGAGGGCGGTCATGAGGAAGCTCGCGTTCTTGGCCCTCGCGATGGCAGCTGTCGGCGGTTGCAGCACCGGCACGACGGATTCGTCGGTGTCGAGCGAGGCGGCCGCCCCGGCCCTCGGGGATCCCGGTGTTTCCGCGGCGCAGGTGCGCGCGTTCGAGAAGCTCCAGCTCGACACCGGCTCCACCTGGACGTGGATGCAGCACGAGACGCACGGCACGCCTTCGCATCTCTCGGGATCGCGCACGGGCAAGGCGCTCCTCGTCTCCGGCAAGACCGCGGAGCGCACGACCATCGAGCTCGTCGACCAGTACCGCGACCTCTTCAAGATGACCGACGCCGCCGCCGAGCTCTCGCTCGCCAAGTCCGAGGTCGACCACCTCGCGATGACGCATGTGCGGTTCCAGCAGGTCACGCACGGCGTGCCCGTGGTGGGCGCCGAGCTCGCCGCCCACTACGACGCGCAGGGGCGGCTCACTTCGATCGATGCAAACTACATCTCCGGCATCCGCGACCTCGATGTGCAGCCGAAGCTGTCGGTGCAGCTCGCGCGCGACATCGCGCTGGCGGACGTCATCGCCACCTCGAAGAACATCGACGAGAGCAAGCTGACCGCGAGCGAGGGCAAGCTCG
>JAYTZB010001663.1:0-2216 GCA_043742085.1 Polyangiaceae bacterium | reverse complement strand
GCCCTCACGCCCTCAACCGCCGTCCTTGCCCTTGCCCATGATCAGGTTGTCGATGTCGTCGTCGCTCTCCTTGCCGGTGAGCACGGGCTTCTTCGGTCCATCCGCCGCAGCGCCCGCGTCCTTGCCCTTGCCCATGATGAGGTCGTCGATGTCGTCATCGCTCTGCGTGGTCGACGACGGCTTCGGAGCGCCTGCCTCCTTGCCGGCGATGAGCGCGTCGATCGCGTCGTCCTCGGACTGCGGAGTGCCGGCATCCGCCTGGACCTTCACCTCGGCAGGCTCGGGCATGCGTCCGTTGGGGTACTTGATCTTCTCCTCGGGAGAGCACGGCAGCGGGTTCGAGTTGTCGAACTGCACGCACTCGAGACGCCACGCCTCACGCGGCGTTCGCCCGTCTTTTTCGGCCTTCGTTCGCCAGTTGGCGATGTCGTCGAGGACGAGCATGTTGGAGATGTGCGGCACGTACGTGATGATGAGGAGCGCGATAGCGAGCAACCCGACGAAGGGCATGGCCAGCTTGTAGAGGCTCACCACGGGCCGATTGAAGCGGAAGCTCGAGATGAACAGGTTGAGTCCGAGCGGCGGGCACGAGAACGCCAGCTCGAGGTTCAGCACGAACATGATCGCGACGTGGAAGGGCCCGAGCCCGAAGTGCGCCGCGAACGGCAGCACGAGCGGGATGGCCACCAGCAGCGCGCTGAAGCCGTCCATGATCATGCCCAGCACGAGCAGGAACACGTTCATCACGATGAGGAACTGCCAGGTCTTGTCGAGACCGAGCTTCAGCATCGCCTCGATGATGTGCTCTGGGATGTGCTTGAACTCGATGTAGTAGGTCAGCGAGTTCGCCATCGCGAGGATGATGATGACGGCACCGGCGAGCGCCATCGACCCCTTCGCGATGCGGACGAGGTCCTTCTTGATCGAGAGGTCCTTGTAGATGAAGCACTCGATGCAAAGCGTGTAGAGCGCAACGAGACCGGCGGCCTCGTCGATGTCCGCCATGTTGGTCTTGATGCTGATCACCAGGAGGACGAACACGCCGAGCTCCCACTTGAAGGCCCACGTCGCAGACGCGGCCTCCTTGAGATCGAACGCCTGGCGCGGGATCTTCTCCTTCACGCCGATGTACGCCGCGTAGGCGACGAAGAGCGCGAGGACGAGGCCTCCGGGCGCCAGCACCGCCTTGTTGACGAGCTGGAAGTCGAGACCGGTCACCATCGCGTAGACGAGCAGCGGCAACGCGTAGGGCAGGAGGAGACCGAGCGAGCCGCCGGTGGTGACGAGACCGAGCGCGAAGTTGTCGGAGTAGCCCTTCTGCTTCAGCGCCGGCAGCAGGAGACCGCCCACGGCGATGATGGTGACGCCGCTTCCGCCCGTGAAGAGCGTGAACACGGCGCTGGCGAGCACGCACACGATCGCGAGGCCGCCCGGCAGCCACCCCACCCACGAGTTGGCCGCGCGTACGAGGCGCTCCGGCGTCTTCGACTCCGCCATCGTGTAGCCGACGAAGGTGAAGAGCGGGATGGTGGTGAGGATCGGCGAGCCCGCGAAGGTTCCTCCGAACACCTGCGGCGCGAGGCGACGGAGGAACTGCTGCGTCGGGTCCGGATCGGTGAGCCACGCGAGCTCGCTGACGCCGCCCATCACCGCGAAGAGCGGCGTGCCGAGCAACGCCAGGAGCGCGACGATGCCGAAGAGGACGCCGCCCACCGCGCCGAGAATGACGACGGTTGCGCCGATCAGGCCGAAGGTGAGCCGCGCGGCCTTCTTCTCGGCCGCCGCGTCGGGGACGATTCCCAAGGGAGCGCTCATCGGTCGCCCTCCTTCATGGCTTGCTCGACCAGAGCCGCCTGCGCGCTCCCGTCATGCGCGTGAGCGAGCTCCTCGTCGCCGTGCGCGGCGTTGGGGTCGACCTTGATCCAGCCGGCGATCGCCAGCAGCGAGCGCAAGATGAAGCGCAGGCCGATCACCAGGAGCCCGAACGCGAAGACGAAATTGCACTCGCGAACGAGCAGCTGGTAGACGCGATCACCGGCTCCGGGCACGGCGGTGACGGCGGGGGTGCGGAAGCCGTCGGCCTTCTCGTCCATCTCCATCGCCTTGATGTCGGCGGCGTCGAAGTGCGCTTGCCAGTCGGCGTCGTGGAGCCACTCGTTCCATTCGTGCCCGGTCAGCCAGCCGCCGTAGGGCGTGCCGCCCAGCACCTTGGGGAA
>JAYTZB010001662.1:0-4948 GCA_043742085.1 Polyangiaceae bacterium | reverse complement strand
GCCGACCGGCCGGTCCTGCCTCGAGCGAGCCGATGACCGCAGCGCATGGCGTCGCGCGCTCGCGGAGCGCTGCCACCAGCTTCTCCGCCTGATCACCGGCGACGGCGATGAGCAAGCCGCCGGAGGTCTGCGCGTCGCACAGGACGAGCTGCGAGGCCTTGTCGATGCCCGACGCGTAGTCGACGTGCTCGCCGAGGAAGCGCCAGTTCGCGTGCGTTCCACCAGGCGCGATGTCCTCGCGGACGTAGGTCCACGCGGCGTCGATGACCGGGACGCTCGCGAGCCGAACCGTCGCCACGCAGTGGCTCGCCTTGGCGATGTTGCGCAGATGGCCGAGCAAGCCGAAGCCGGTGATGTCCGTGCACGCGTGGACCTCGACGGTGGCCATCGCCTCGGCAGCGCCACGATTGAGCGTCGACATGAGCCGGATCGCCTCGCGAATGGCGCCGGCGGGATCGCGATCCTGCTTGGCGGCGGTGGTGATGATCCCGAGGCCGAGGGGCTTGGTCAGGACGAGCACGTCACCCGGGCGACCACCAGCATTCGAGGCGATGCGCTGCGGATGGACCATCCCCGTGACGGCGAGGCCGTAGATGGGCTCGTCGGTCTTGATGGTGTGACCGCCGACGATATCGATCCCGGCCTCCTTCGCCTTGTCGGCGCCGCCGCGCAGGATCTCTGCGAGCACCGAGACGTCGAGCGACTCGTCGGGAAAGCCGACGATGTTGAGCGCGGTGATCGGCCTGCCACCCATGGCGTAGACGTCGCTCAGCGCATTGGCCGCCGCGACGGCGCCGAACTCGTAGGGATCGTCGACGACGGGCGTGAAGAAGTCGGTCGTGAGCACGAGCGCGCGTTCGTCGTCGAGGCGATACACCGCGGCGTCATCGGCCGTTGCGCTGCCCACGAGCACGTTGGGATCGGTTACCTGCGGCAGGCGCCCGAGCAGCGGAAAGAGGTAGCCCGGCGGATGCTTGGCCGCACAACCGGCGCGCTTCGCGATCTTGGTGAGACGAACGGTCATGGGTCAGCTCCAGCCGGAAGAGATAGCAGCGTCGAGAACCTGCCACGAGCACGTCGTTCCGCGCGCCAAATGACCGCTCGCGGCCACTGCTTCCGGGTGGTACGTCCAAGGATAGGCCCATGAGCTGGTGGCGAGCGAAGCGCATGAAGCGGAATGGGCGCCGGATGGCCGGCGCGCTGTCGTGCCTCGTGCTCGCGTTCGCGCTGCTGACGGCGCTCTTCCAGGCGAACACGCGGTACTTCTTCTGCGAGTCGATGGGCCTCCTGCGCGCCGATCCGTGCGCAGCTGCGGCGCGCGACGACGAGCTGCCTCCCGCGACGGACGAGCTCTCGCGCACGCCCTTCACGTGCTGCGCGACCGGTGTCCTCGGGGCGATGCCGCCGTCGACCGCGCTGGACGAGACGCGCGTCGAGACAGCAGAGCTCGTCGCCGTGGTCGGGCTGCCGCGCGCCAGGCAGGCCGTTGACGCTGCCGTGCTCCGCATCGACCTCGTTCCCGGGCGGGCTCGCCGCGAAGCTCGCTGGCGCATCCCGCCACGCCCGGCGCGCGAGCGTCGCGCGCAGTCGATGATCTTCCTGACATGAGCCGAGGCGCGGGGTCCCGATCGGACCTCGCCTCTGTCACGCGCCCGCGCGGCTGATCGTCCGATCGTCGCGCGCTCGCTCTCGTTCGGATCGTGAACGTCGCCGTCGACCGGCGACGGAGGAAGTCCCCATGAAGAACTACGCTCCCGTGCGCGCGCGCGTGCTGCTGCTCGCGGCGTGCGCCGGCCTCTCCGGCTGCGCGACCACCGGGCAAGGGTCCTACGAGTCCCTGCGCTCGGAGGTCGACCGCACCGCCTTCGTCACCCCGCGGGCGCGCGCCGACGCCGATCGCGGCCTCGAAGGCGCGTTCCTCGAGCGTGCGGTCTTCGTGCGCGCGGTCCTCGATCGAAATCCCACCGTCGATGCCGCGCGAAGCGGGTGGCGCGGCGCTGTCGCGCGCATTCGACAGGCCGGCTCACTCGAGGATCCCATGGTCGACCTCGGTCTCGCGCCGCTCTCGGTGGGCGCAGCCAACGTCCCGCTCGGCTACAGCGCGGCGATCAGCCAGCGGTTGCCGTGGCCCGGCAAGCTGTCCCTCGACACCGAGATGGCCCGCGCCGAAGCGGCCGCCGCGAGGAGTGACTTCGAGTCCACCCGACGCGAGCTCGCGCTGACCGCCGCGCTCCTCTACGACCAGTACTTCGCGTCGGTCCGCTCGCTCGAGATCAACGCGAACCACGTCGCGCTCATGCGCGAGATGAAGGGCGCTGCGCTCGCTCAGTTCGAGAGCGGTCGCGCATCGGCCCAGGACCCGCTGCAAGCCGAAGCTGAGCTGACGCACATGGAGCACGATGCGGTCATGCTCACCGCCGATCGCGAGGTCACGGTGGCGCAGATGAACGAGCTCCTGCATCGCGATCCCGACCTGCCACTACCGCCGCCGACGAAGGAGCTCGTGGTCGGCGCCAACCCCGAAGGTGCCGCCGCCAGGCGCCTCGGTGAAGAGGCTGCGGCGAAGCGTCCCGAGATCGAGTCCGCCCGCCTCCATGCGCGCGCCGAGCAGGCTCGCGGCGAGCGCGCCGGCCGCGAGTCGTACCCGGACGTCGTGGTGTCGACATCGTACAACTCGATGTGGTCCGACCCCGAGCATCGCTGGATGGTCGGCCTCGGGTTCAACCTCCCCCTGCAGCGTGGTCGTCGTGCGGGCGGCGTCGAGGAGGCCGATGCCATGCGCGCTCGCTACGAGAGCGAGGCCGCGCGCATGACCGACAAGGCCCGCGCCGAGGTGACCGTCGCGCTGAAGCGACTCGACGAGGCGCACCACATCCTGCGCCTCTTCGAGGAGCGGCTCATCCCGGTGGCGCGCGACCAGATCGATGCGGCGCGCGCGGGCTTCGTCACGTCACGCAACGACTTCGTCGCCGTGATCGGCGCCGAGAAGAACCTGCGTGGCGTGGAGCTCGGCTACCAGCTGGCGCGCGCGAACGTCGACCGCCGCCACGCCGAGCTCGATCGCGCCCTCGGCCGCATACCCGGGCTCGATGGCCAGGAGGCACGGCCGTGAGCGCGCCCGCGTGGACACGCGCGAAGGGCGCGAGGCTCGCCGGCACGATGGTCTTCGTCGTCGCGGTTGCCATGATCGCCCTGTTTTACAGGCACGCGCTGCTGTCTTGGTTCGGCGGCAAGCAGACGTCGGACGCCCCGGCGAGCATGGGAATGCCGAGCACCTCAGGCACCTCAGGCACCGCAGGGGCCGCGGGAACGAGTGGCTCCGCGCCCGGCGCCATCGATCACTACACGTGCTCGATGCACCCTTCGGTGAAGCAGGCCACGCCCGGCAAGTGCCCGATCTGCGGGATGGACCTCGTGCCGGTCACGAAGGAGCAGCAGGAGCAGGGCGTCGTGATGATCGATGCCGTGCGTCGCCAGCTGATCGGCGTACGCACCGCGCCGGTGACCAGCGGTCCGATGCGCTCCTCGTTCCACGCGCTGGGCCAGGTGGCGTACGACGAGGCGGCGCTGACGGACGTGAGCCTCAAGGTCCGCGGCTGGATCACGAAGCTCAGCGTCAACCAGACTGGACAACGGGTTGCGCGGGGCCAGACGCTCTTCACCCTCTACAGTCCCGAGCTCTACAACGCGCAACAGGACTTCCTGCTCGCCACACGTAGCGCCTCGATGAACGGCGCAACCTCCGCGACCGCGGGCGACGGCGGCTCGCGCATCGAGGGCCTCGGCAGCGCCGCGCGACAGCGTCTTCGCTTGCTCGGCGTATCCGACGCGCAGATCGATGCCATCGCCAGGAGCGGCACCCCGGCGGAGAGCCTCGCGTTCGCTTCACCGGCGAGCGGGTTCGTCATCGAGAAGAGCGTCGTCGAGGGCGCATCGGTGGAGCCAGGCATGCGCCTCTATCGCATCGCCGCGCTCGACAAGGTCTGGGTCGAAGCGGAGGTCTACGAGGCCGACCTCGCAGGCGTGCGCGTCGGTCAACCCGCGCAGGTGGCGCTCGACTACATGCCCGGCCAGACGTACGACGGGCGCGTGGGATACGTGTATCCCATCATCGATCCGAAGACGCGTACCGGGCGCGTCCGGGTCGTGCTCGCCAACAAGGATCTCGAGCTTCGTCCGGGTATGTACGCGAACGTCGCGCTCTCGAAGGAGCTCGGCACGCGCGTCCGCGTCCCGGCCGTCGCCATCGTCTACACCGGTCCACGGCGGATCGTGTTCGTCGATCTCGGTGATGGTCGCTTCAAGCCGCAAGAGGTGAAGGTCGGCGCCGTCGCTGACGGCATGTACGAGGTCCTCGAGGGGCTTCAGGCCGGCGACGTGGTCGCGACCTCGGGCGTGTTCTTGATCGCCGCGGAGGCGCGCATCAGCACGGCCGCGAAGTACTGGGACAGCGCGGGAGACGCAGACGCCAGCGCGCCGGCGCCTTCCACCACGGGCGCGCCCGGCGCGTTCACCTGTCCAATGCATCCCGAGGTGCACAGCGCGACGCACGGCAGGTGTCCGAAGTGCGGCATGGACCTCGTGCCCGAGCGAGCGCCATGACGCCGCGCCTCGGCCTCGTCGCGCGGCTCATCGGGCTATCGGCCTCGCGGCCGTTCCTCGTCATCCTGCTCGTCGCCGCGCTCACCGCCTGGGGAGCGGTGTCGATTCAACGCGCGCCGCTCGACGCCATTCCCGATCTCTCCGACGTGCAGGTGATCATCTTCACCGAGTGGATGGGGCAGAGCCCCGATCTCGTCGAGGACCAGGTCACCTACCCCATCTCGGCGGCTCTCCTCGCGGCGCCGAAGGTCCAGGCGGTGCGCGGTCAGTCGATGTTCGGCATGTCGTTCGTCAACGTCATCTTCGAGGACGGCACGGACATCTACTGGGCGCGCAGCCGCGTCGT
>JAYTZB010001661.1:0-12657 GCA_043742085.1 Polyangiaceae bacterium | reverse complement strand
AGCTCCTCGTGATCGCGCGCGTTCACCATCCAGAAGAGGATGAACCCCACGATCACCACGGGCGTCATGACGACGAACGTGACGGCAACGAGGAGGTCGTAACCCACCACTTCGTCATAGGCCGAAGCGGAGGGCGGTCAAGCCCAGCTGACGCGCTCGAGCTCGGACGATGGTGTCAGCTCAAACCGAGGAGCCGCGCGGCGTTGGCCCACAGGATCTGATGCCGGATCTCGGGCTTGTTCTCGGTGGCGATGAGCACCTTCGATACGCTGATCGCAGGGTGGTAGAACGGCCAGTCCGAGCCGTGGATGACCCGCTTCGGGTCGGCCTCGTTGACCGTGCGCGTCACGTTGCGGAGCGACTGCGACGAGGTCTCGAGCCACGCGTTCGGGTAACGGAGCTGGAGATCGAGCGCCTGATCGAACTGGAGCGCGCCCGAGTGTCCGAGGACGAACTTCACGTTCGGGTTGTCGCGGATCGGCGCCTCGTAGAAGCGCATCTGGTTCATGTACTGGCCGACCTTGGGCTCGATGCCTGCCGGTCCGCTGTGCCAGAACACCACCATGTCGCGCTGCCCGGCCAGCTCGTAGAGCTTCTGCGCGCGCCGGTTGTCGGGCCGGACGAGCATGTTCGCGGGGTGCATCTTGATGCCGCGAGCGCCCTTCGCGTACTGGTCGTCGAGACGCGACTCGGCGCGCGGGGCATACGGATGCACGGAGCCGAACGAGAAGAGCTTGCCGCTCGTGGTGGCAGCGGCGGCGAGCGCGACATCGGCGTTGTGGGAGAGTACCGGAAAATCGATGGGCAGGAGCACCGACGCTCGGATCCCGGTCTCGTCCATCTCGCGCGTCAGGTTCGGCACCGTGTGCGTCGCGCGCATTCCGCGCGGACCCAGGCTGCGCAAGGTGAGGTCGTAGGTGAGCTCCCTCACGATCTCGGGCGACATGTTGCGGTTCACGTAGACGTCGAGATCGATCGCGCAGCACGACGGCAAGTAGTGCTGCGTCTCGGCGTGGAGCTTGTGGAGGTCGACGCTCATCGGACGCACGAACGCCAGCGCGAGATGCGTGTGCATGTCGGCGATCGGACCAATGCTCCGGTCGGTCATCACGAGGCGCCCCTCTTCGGAGAGCGCGAACCACGGCAGCCGCGTGAGATCGAGGAGCGACGTGAAGCGCGTGGGATGCACGCTGTCCGGCAGCCGCGTGAGCCCGGTCATGGGGTCTTCTTGGCCTCGGCTTGCCGCGATGCGTCGTCCACCGCCGCGTCGGCCATGGCCTCGATGCCGTCCATGAAGTCGAGCAGCGCTTCCCGGACGATGCCGCGATCGGGCAGCTTGCCCAGCATGCCGTACATCGCAGCGGCGCCTTCCGCCTGCGCGCCGGTCTCGGCCACCTCGCGCGCGCACGCCCGGAGATCAGCCACGAACTGATCGGCGACGCCGTCGTGCGCGGGGCTGACCGTGAGATGCAGGCTCGGCGGGCTCTGCTGGCGGTCCATGCGCCATCCGCGCGCCTGCATGCGATCACCGAGGACGTAGAGATCGATGCCCTCGCCGCTGGGGCCGGCGATGGCCGCGGGATCGGCGCCGAACGCGATGCAGCTCATGACGGGCTTCCCGAGGACGCGAAGACCGGGCGTCTCCTTGATGCCGCGGATGAACTTGCCGGTCGCGCTCATCGCTTGCCGCGCGAGGTCGAGGTAGCCCTCTTCGCCGAGGTAGGTCATGACCGCCCACGCCGCCGCGATGGCGCCGCCGGGCCTGGTGCCGAGCACGCTCGGTGAGCCGAAGAGGCCGCCCGGCCAGTCGGCGTGGACGAAGTGCTGGTACCGGCGGAGGGCGTGCGTGCGGTAGACGACGGTCGACGCGCCCTTCGCGGCGTACGCGTACTTGTGGAGGTCGGCGGAGATCGACGTGACGCCGCGGACCCGGAAATCCCAGGGTGGAACGTCGTGACCGAGCTTCTCCACCCATGGCAGGAAGAAGCCGCCGATGCAGGCGTCGACGTGGCAGAGCACGCCGTGACTGTCGGCGAGCGCCGCCAGCTCGGTGACGGGATCCATCACGCCGTGCGGGTATTGCGGAGCCGATGCGACGACGAGAATGGTGCGATCGGTGAACAGCGTCTTCGCGGCGTCCACGTCGGCGGTGAAGTCGGCGCGTACCGGGACGGTGATGGCCTTGATGCCGACCATGTGCGCGGCCTTGTGGAGCGCGGGGTGGGCGGTGACCGGGACGAGCATCTCAGGCTCGGTGATCTGCGGGCGCTCGGCGCGAGCCCAGTCGCGCGCGGTCTTCACGGCGAGGAGCAGGCTCTCCGAGCCGCCGCTCGACATCGATCCCGCGGCGCCCTCCGGCGCGTGGAAGAGATCCTGCGCCATCGCGAGGACCTCCGTCTCGAAGCGGCGGAGGCTCGGGAAGGTCATCGGGTTGAGCGCGTTCTCTGCGAAGAAGCGCAGGTACGCGTCCTTCGCGACCTCGGTGACGTCGGGGCGAGCGCCGTAGACGAGACTGAAGAGCCGCGAGCCGGCGGCGTCGCCGTCGGCGAGGCGATACTTCTCCATCCGCGCGACGATGACTTCCCTCGACGTGCCCTGCTTCGGCATCTTCATGACTGAGACTCCTGAATCGTCGTGATCACGATCGTAGCGCGACTATGCTGCGCCCCTCGATGACCGCAGCAGGGACCGCAGGGACGGAAGGCCCGACCGAGCCCAAGCATTCGGAGCGGCGCGTCGGTGCGGTCCTGGTCATCGCGGCGGCCACGCTGTGGAGCACGGGCGGCGTGGGCGTGAAGGTGGCGGTCGCCGAGCCGCTGGTGATCGCCGGCCTCCGCAGCGTGTTCGCCCTCGCGTTCATGGCGGTGGTGCTGGCGTTCGGCCTGCGCAGGAGTGGCGCGGGCGGCGCGATCGTGAGCGCGCTCCTGCGGCGACCGCTCGTCTGGGCGGCGGCCGCCAGCTACGCGCTGATGGTCGTCTGCTTCGTGCTCGCCGCGCGCCGGACCACCGCCGCGAACGCCATCTTCATCCAGTACACCGGCCCCGTGTACGTCGCGATGCTGGGCGGTCCGCTCCTCGGCGAGCGCGTGACGCGTCGCGATCTGTTCGCCATCGCCGGATGCCTCGTGGGCATGGCGCTCACGTTCGGTGGAGAATTCGGCGGAGGTCGCGCCGCGGGAAACGTGCTCGCGGTCGTCTCGAGCTTCGGCTTCGCGGGCCTGCCGCTGCTGTTGCGTATGGATCAGAAGCGCCTGCTCGCACCGACCGACGATGGCCAGGCCGCGCGCGTCGCTGGGCATGCGCCGCTCGTGGCCATGGCCCTCGGCAACGCCATCGCGGCGCTGGTCGCGCTCCCCGCGATGCTCGCTCATCCCGTGAGCGGCGACACCGCAACGCGCACCTGGTTGGTGCTCGCCGCGCTGGGCTTCTTCCAGATCGGACTGCCGTACGTGCTCTACGCCACCGCCGTGCGAAGGCTGCGCGCGCTCGAGAGCTCGCTGCTCGCCACCGTCGAGCCGGTGCTGGCGCCGGTATGGGTGGTGCTCGCGACGGGCGAGACGCCGACCCCGTTGGCCATCGCTGGCGGCGCGATGATCGTGCTCTCGGTGGCGGCGCAGGCCGTCACCCATGGCGTCTCCGCCGCGCGTCGCGCGTGAGCGTTCGACCTCAGGGTGCTGCAGCATCGGTGCCTCCGTCCCTGGTGCTGCTCACCGGCTTCGCAGGGCGTGGAACGTTCGGCGGGACCTGATCGGCCGGGATGAAGGTGGCGGTCATGGACCCCTTTCCAGCCCCGAGCTTGCCGGTCCCGAGGAAGACGGCGTCGGCGGTCAGGCTTCCGGTAGCGCGCACGCCGGTGCCCTTGGCGTCGGGTCCGAAGAACGCCGTCATGGTCAGACCCTCGACGGTGACCGGCGGGCTCTCCACCACCATCGTCGCCGGCGCTGTGATGATGCCGGAGCCCATGCCGTCGTCGACCGCGCAGCCTTCGACGGGGAACGAGTAGCCGGTCGGCGGCTCGGCATTGGGGACGAAGTCGCTGTACTCGTCGGCGGTGCCCGCCCGAAGCGATGGTGCGACGCACTCCGGAGCGGGCAAGAGGCGGCAGCGATCGATGTCCTTGCAGTGCGACGGGCAGCGCGTGCCATCCGGGTTGCGATCGCCGTTGGTGAACTGCGCGACGAACGCGCCGCTCGCGGGGTCGACGTCGATGGCGCCGAAGAGCTGGATCTGCGTGCCGAGCGGCTGCTCGACCTCGAGGAGAACGAAGTAGACGCCGCTCTTCAGGTTCGCGGCGCGGGTGCCGGCCGTGCATTTGACGCTGTAAGAGAAGGGGAGGCGCGTACGAATGTTGCGCGTGCGACCTCCCGTGCCGCGGAGCCCGGGCTCCACGAGGACGATGAGCTTCGGTCCGACGGGGAACGCCGAGTCGGGGACGAAGCGTACGGTGGTGCCGTCGGGGTCGACGTCGAGGTGACCGCCCTTGTCGCCGTCCACGGGATCGTGACCGACGTAGACCTTCAGCTCCGTGTCGGGGTTGTCGTCCTCGTCGAACAGGTTGCCCTCGAGATCGGTCTCGTAGGCGGCGACCTCCATCTTGAGCGTGGACACATCGATGGGCTGCCCGAACGACAGCACGAGCGGCGCTTTCGAGTCGAAGAGGAGCCCGCCTTGCAGGCCGTCGATGCGCGGCGTGGGCGGCGGCTCGTAACGCTCGCATGCGGGCGCGCTCATCGCGAGCGCGGTGCCGGCGAAGATCGTGAGAGCGAGGTAGCGGGGGAGGGAGGATCGCATGGGTTTGCTCAGAAGAAGAACGTGCCGCGGCCCTGCACGAGGACGCTGCGCACGGCGTCGCCGTTGGCGTCTTCGAGCGCGCTGCCGGGAAAAAGTACCGCGGCCTCGAGGTCGGCGGCGAAGTGATCCATGAAGCGCCACTGCACGCGGCCGTCCAGCTCGGTGCCGTAGTACCGACCGGGTTTGCCGCCCGCGAAGTTCACGAGGTCGTCCTCGATCCGGACGCCGTCGCGCCGCTGGAGCGAAGCGATGGGATCGACGACCTTCGCCGGTGCCCAGGCCATGAGCACGCCGCCGCGCAGGAGGACCGTGGGGATCGGGTGGTAGTCGAACTGCGGGAAGATCGCGAAGGCGTTGGTGAACGACCCCTTGGTGTCGATGGCATCGAGCGGGTACGTCGGAGCGTTCAGGCCCTTGAGCAGCTCGACGCCGGCAGCTGCCGCGCGCGCCGTCTGGTAGGCGAGCACGTGCTTGAAGAGGAGGAGACCGACGTTGGTGTCCTCGGCGAAACGAAACTGCGTGAGCGGCGTGCGCGTCTGCGGGTCGGAGTCACCCGACGCGTAGTCCATCTCGAAATAGGCCGTGAAAAGCGGGCGATCCCAGCGCACCACGCCGCGCGCGCCGAACTGCGTGACCGCCTGTGACACCGCCGGATCGTTGGTGATGACGCGGAAGGCGTTGCTGACCTCGCTGGTCTGACCGGCGACGAGCGTGCCCTCGATGCCGGCCGTAACCTCGCCGAACGTCGACATGGCGCGGCCGCCGAACGCGTTGATGGCGGTGTCGTTGGCGCCGCTCCAGCGATACGCGTGGAAGAAGCGGAGCTCGGCGTCGGAGCCGAGCCGATGGTGCGGCGCCAGGATGCGCACCGCGGTGATGTAGTTGTGGAGGTCGTCCGAAAACTTCATCGGATCGCCGGTGACGAGCCGGTCGTAGGCGAGGATCAGGAAGAGGCCCTTCGTCTCCGATGCATCGCGGTCGAGCGGCGCCTTGAAGGCCTCCAGCGGCTTGGTCGCAAAGAGGACGCGATCGACGCTGTTGCCGCGGCGCGCGAAGCCGAAGCGGTTCTTGCGGCCGTCGCCGTCGTTGACCGCGATCGACGCGCCTTCGGTGAACGCCTGACGCCCGATGCGGAAGAGACCGACCGGCGTCACGAGATCGCCGTAGAGGCGGCGCACGAAGACGGGATCGCCCTGGCACAGACCGAAGTGGTAGCTGCCGGGATCCGTCGAAGGCTCGCCCGGACGCTGCGTGATGCACGCGGTCGCGACGTTGGGGTTGTTGGTGCTGACCTTCGCGCCGCTGGTGGGCTCGGGCGTCGAGCCGAGCGTGCCGTTGTCGCCCCAGAGGACGCCGTCGAGGAGATCGACGGAGGTGACGACGCGGATCTTGTCCTCGTAGTCGATGGCGCCGTCGAGGCGGAGACGATGCTCGATGTTCGCGTAGTTGCGGTCGCGCGTACCGCTCAGATCGAGCGGGCGGATGGAGACGGCGTTCGCGCGGTACTCGACGCCGCCCCGGAAGCCCGTGGACGCGCCGAGCGACAGGCGCGAGGGAGGCCCGCCCGGGTCGGCATCCGACCAGGGCTCGACCGCGGCGGCGCTGCGCGCGGACAGCATGGCCGCCAGGGCCACAACGAACGACGAGGCCGCGCGCATCGAGGTTCCTTTACACTGTAAAAGGGATCGCGCAAGGCGCTTTTCCATGACGCGCTGCGCCTCGCTTCACCGCTTGGAGCGTCCGCCGCGCGCGCCGCTCGGGCCCGGGCCCGAGTCCTGCGGCGCCCGCTCGAGCGCCTCGAGGAGGAGCTCGAGGCCGAACGTGAAGACGTCGTCGAAGTGCGCCGGCTCCAGCCACGAGGAGACCGCCGAGAGGCGAGGGAAGGCCTCGCTCGCCGCCGCCGCCTGGGTCGCCGCGTCGGGCGACTCCTTCGCACGCTCCGCTTCCTTGAGACCGGCGAGCTCGTCGAGTGCGACGCCGCTGCAGTAGCTGCTCACGACGCGGAAGAAGCGCGCGGTCTGGCGATCGTCCAGGCCGCCGCGACGTGCGAGCTCGAACAAGCCTTCGAGAAACCGCCACGTCCCCTCGGTGGCGAAACGACGCGTCGCAAGCAGAGGGAACGCATGCGGATGCTGGTGAGCGAGGCGCCGGTAGGCGTGCGCGAGCTTGCGGAGCGCGTCGACCCAGTCGCCCGCGTTCGATGGCTCGATGGGGATGCGGGCGACGAGCGCCTCCACCACCGCATCGAGGAGCGCGTCCTTGCTCGGGTAGTACCAGTAGATCGCCATCGCCTCGCAGCCGAGGGCTGCGCCGAGGCGTCGCGTGCTGAACGACTCGAGGCCCTCGGCGTCGATGAGCCGGAGCGCCTCGTCACGGATGCGCTCCGCGGTGAGGCCGCTGCCCGCAGCCGTGCGCTTCGACGCACGCTTCGGGGGCGAGCGCTCCGGGTTCTCCTTCGAGAGAGGCTTCTTGCGCTTCGACGCGACGGGAGCCATCGGCAGCGGGTCCAGTGTGCCGGCCTCCCCGTCGGTTCTGCCAGCGCTTTCGTGCGGGATCTCGCGAATCTTGCGGTTCGCGGCCCGGGGCGACCGGTTTGGCCGCCGCGCCTGGGCGGCTTGCGCCCTTGCCGTGGAGGCGGCACGCTCCTCGTCGATGTCCGCGGCCACGTCCGCCTATCCGGCAACTCCGGCAACTTTGCGTCCCTTCGGTGTCGCGCGCAAATTCCGGCCTGCGCCGACCGTCCGGTCGCTCTCGAGCGAGGGAATGCGCGTCGTCGCCACGGGCTCGTTCCGCCCGCAAGGCGGGCGTTACGACGTCCGCCCGCTCCGCATGCGTCCCGCCCGTGCGCTGCGCGGAGGGCCGGACGGCCTGGTCGCGGCGTTCGCGATGCGCGACGGCAACGTGGAGATCTCGATCCTCGCCCGCTCTGCCGAGCCGGCCGCGGACGACGTCGCGTGGGCGATGGACCGCGCGCGCGGCATGGCCGCGGTCGATGACGATCCCTCGGAATTCCTGGCGATGGCGCATCTCCATCCGCTGGTCCTCGAGCTCTCGGCGCGGTTCGATTGCCGGATCCATCGCACGCCCACGGTCTTCGAGGCGTTCGCGCGCGCGGTCATCGAGCAGCTCGTGACCACGTTCGAGGCTCGCGCATCGATCCGGAGGCTCTTCTGGGCGGCCGGCGAGCTGGTCGACGGCACCACGATCCGCGCGGCGCCGACGGCGCGCGCCGTCCTCGAGGTCCCGCCGTGGCGCCTCCATGCCATGGGGATCGGCTCACGACGGAGCCGCACGCTGCGGGAGGGCGCGCGTCGCGGGCCCGCGCTCGAGCGCTTGCGCGCGATCGATCCAGGGATCGCTACGCAGAAGCTCGAGTCGTTGCCGGGCGTTGGTCCGTGGACGGCGAACCTCGTGGCACGCACCGCGCTCGGATGGTCGGACGCTGTGCCGGTGCGTGATTGCCACGCGCACTACGTGATCAGCGAGGCGCTCACCGGCGAGCAGGGCGACGACGACGCGATGCTCGAAGCGCTCGCGCCGTTCCGGCCGCATCGCGCGCGCGTGGTGCAGCTGATCACGCAAGCGCAGATCGCCGGCGGGCTGAACGGGGAGGAGCGCGGGCGCCATCGCTTGCCGCGCATCGATCCCCATCGCCGCGAGCCGTGGAAATACTGAGCGCGCGCGCCGGCGGCTCCTACTTGAGGCACTCGACGCGGTAGATCTTTCGACCGTCCGCGGTGAAACGGAACGGCGGATCACACGCGTTTGCCGTGGGATCCTCGTACGCAGGCGCTTCGCGGACGAGCTTCACCGCCCGGACACGCAACTCGCGAGCCACGCGACGGTTGTCGGCGGCGGTCCTGCGCTTCCAGGCGATCTCCGCCTCGCTGACGATCACATCGGTCTCGAGATCCTCGGCGCGTGAGCCGAGCAGCTCGCGGTCTTCGGGCGAGGCCTTCTCGGCGCGCTCGCGAGCGGTCTTCGCCGACGCGCGCAGCGCGCCGATCCGGCTCGCCAGCTCGGCCGCCGACTTCTCGTCCACCGCGGCGGCCTCGTCGAGGAAGCGCGCGCGGGTGAGCATCTCGCGCGCCCGGCCGACCGGCGCGTCACGCGACGCGCTGGTGGCGTCGTCGAGCGCGCTGCCATGACCGCCGCCCCACGTGCTGAGGGGGCGCGACGCGGCGCTCGTCGTGCTCGTTGCGCTCGTTGCGGTCGTTGCGCTCGGCTTGCTCGAGGCGAGCCCGTACGGATCATCGGCGAGCGCAGTCGCCGGCGCGGCCACGGTGGCGACGAGCCCGACGGCGAAGGCGAAGGCGAACGGAGCGAGCGGCACGCGCTTCATGAGGAGAGCGTATCACCGTGCCGGCAGAATCAATCCCAGGCGAGCAAGCCCTCGGGCTTCATGGGAAGGCCCATTTTTGGGGGCTTTCGGGTCTTTCGGAGGAGCGCGGACGCCTTCGTCATCTTCGCCAGCAGGCGGTCGACCTCGGCTCCCGAGACCTTGCCCTTCGGCTTGAGCGACGGGAACAGCGCGTCGTAAGGCACCGGAACCTCGACCGTCCGCTTCATCACCGGGCCCTGGAGGAGGATGACGCGCTCGCCTTCGAAGAACGGGATCTCGATGGGAACGCCTTCGAGCCAGACCCAGTTGTAGTGCTCGACCTTGTCGCCCTTGGGGTCGGGGAGCGTGCCGTCCGGGAGGATGCCGCTCCACGCGAGCGTGTGGAACGGGACGTCTTGCTCCGGCGTCTTCTTCGGGGCGTTGTCGGGGTCCTTGATGGTGAGGACGGCCTTGGGGTTCGGCCGCTTGCCGGCGAGCTGGCCCTTCTTCGGATCGCCCATGATGTGATCGAGGAGGAGGACGTAGAGCTCGGTGGTCGTCGTCAGATCATTCATCACGAAGCGCCAGCCCTTGCGCGCCTCGGGATGGATCACGAGCAGCGGCTCGTCGTGGCACAGCAAGAGGACGCGGCTGAAGGCCGTCACCTCCTCGACGTAGTCGATGAGCGCATGGCACGCCTTCAGGTACTTGGGGTTCTTGCGCACCTTCTCGCGGAGCTCGTGCGAGCGCGCGAGGCACGCCGTGGCCGCCATGCAGCGCGAGGTGAGGAGGTCCCAGAAGGCGGTCTCCTTCGGGAACTTCTTCGACACGGAGGCTCGCTGGCTCGTCACCGCCTCCTCGAGCGCGAGGTGATCGACGCGCTTCAGGCACTGCTGCGCGTACTTCACGGCGCCGTTGAACGTGTTGACGAGGTTCCAGTCGATCGCGGGCCAGGCGAGCTCCGGCGCCGCGCCCGACTCCACGAGTGCGCCAATCGCGAGCAGGAGGACCTGCGCGGGGCGGCCCTCCGTCTTCTTCAGGCCCTTGCCCAGTGCCACCATCGCAGCGGCCGTCGCCTTCTTGTCCTTGGGCTTGAACGCGCGCAGGACGCCGTCGACGGCTTCGCGAAGCTCCCAGTCCTTGCCGCCGGTCGTCGTCTTTTCTACGAGGTGCGCAACGGCCGGGCCGAGATCGGACATGAGCATCGAATACCGCGCTCGTGGCCGCGTGCGCAAACACAGTCTTCGGGGTCGCGGCCGGTGGCACGGGACACCCTCGAAACTGGCGCGGACATAGGGCCACGCGGGGTAAGTGCGCGGGAACGTTCAGAGCCGATCCTGGCACGCGGCGTGTTGATGGGCGGCCATGTTGAGCACTCCCGTCTCGGTCCGACGCGTCATGCGCGTCCTCATCGGCTCGTCGATCACCCTCTCGCTCGGCGCGGCCCTGTCCTGCGCCGACGATTCGGCCGCCATCGCAGAGGCAACGGCGTCGCCGCCGGCCCGCAGGCTGCCGCCGGCTCCGTCGCCAGCGATGATGGAGGACGCGCGCGCTCCGCAGCTTCCCGCGGTGGCGGTCGCCGGCCGTCTCGTCGACGACGCCGGAGAGGCCGTCGTGGGCCGCCCGCTGGTCATCGTCGACCGTCGTGGCCAGAGGCAGGAGCTCCTCACCGACGAGGACGGCGGCTTCCGGGCCGCGGCCGTCGCGCCGCCGTACGATCTCCTGGTCGAGGCCGCGCCCTCGGGCGCGGTGATCACGCCGGTCGCTTTTCTCGGCCTCCAGCGCGCCGACCCGCGCCTCGAGGTGTTCGAGCGTCAGGGGCCAGTGACGCGCCCCGAGGCGCAGTCGATCCAGATCGCCGTGCAGCTCCCGCCGTGCCGTGCCGTCGAGACCGGGTGCTGGGTGTCGGTCGTCACCTGGTCGCCGAGCGGCAGCGGCGGCACCGCCGGCTCGTACACGGCGGGCACGGCCGAGGGGATCTACGACGTCGAGCACTCCTGGCGTGACGGAGCGCTGAAGCCGAACGAGACCATCGACGTCCACGTTCTCGTCGGAGATGCAGACTACACACAATATGCTTACGGCCGAGTCGACCACGTGGCGGCCCGGCCCGGCGAGCGGACGGACCTCGGCGTCGTGGCGGCCGGCGCCATTGCCTCGACCGAGTCGGTCTCGATCGCGGCGCTCGCGCCGGACACGCCCGACGGCTGGGACTGGACGCTCGCCTCGGAGCTCGAGCTGTCGGGTGGAGCGACCATGTCCCTGCGCTACGAGTGGTCGGCGTCGTCGTCGATGAGGCTGCCGGTGCTGCCCGGCGCGAGCTGGCACGTGGGCGCCTGGGTCCAGCACCCGCCCACGCCCGATCGCCCTTATTTCCAGCGTTCGGCGCAGGCCTGGTCAGGAACGTTGCCGCTCGCCACCACCAACGTCGCGCTCCACGTCCCGAGTACCCCCGACACGCTCCGACCGGAGCTCGAAGGGACGTTCTCGCGGCGCGCACGCGCGCTCGTATGGGACGGTCACGCGCCGGCGCTCGCGTCGGTGGTCCTGGTCGATCTCGCGCGCGGCGAGCAGCGCTTCCGCGTGCTCACCGCGGAGCCCGAGGTGCCGCTGCGACGCCTCGAGGCCCTCGGTCTACGCCGCGTCACCACCGGAGCGCATCTGCTCGATCTCACGACCACGCCGGGAGCGACCGTCGACGAGCTCACCGATCCCGACGACGCTCATCGCAGGGACCGCTTCGACGTGCACGTGGCGGGCGGGACGACGTATCAGCGTTTCCGGTTCACGGTCACGCCGTGAACGACCACGCGTTCAGCGCGCGGGCATCTCGTCGACCCAGCCGCACGCGGAGCTGGCCTCGAGACGGCGCGGGGCGCGGCCCGCATACGGCTCGTAGAAGCGCCGCGAGTCGTGCGCGTCGGTCGCTTCGGGCACGGGCGGGTGGTCGAAGCACCAGTGATGGCCGACGTGCTCCTCGAAGAGCGCATGCCATCGCTCCTCTTCCTTCCACTGCTCGGGCGAGAGACGAAACAGCACCCAGCGCATCGGCTTGTCGACGTCCACGCGGTCGTCGCCATGCAAGACCATGAGGCGGCGCTCGCCCGCGTCCTCGACGACCGCCTCGAGCGGACCGTCGTACCAATCGTTCACCCAGAGAAGACGAAGCGCATTCGCCTCCAGCTTCGGCAGCGAAGCGAGGTCGACGGCGGGAATCTCGGCCATTCGTCTTCTCCCGATCGAGACGATAGACCTCGACCGGTGCGGAAGGCGAATTCTGGCCTCATGCCTGCCGCCGCAGCTCGAGCAGAGCTCGACCGGCTCGCCTCATGCATCGTGAAAAGGAGGAGCCAAACCATGGAGCACATCGATTGTGGAGCGTGTTGTGCGAAGACGGCGGCCCGGCCGCCCAACAAGGCCTTCTGGGGCCTCATCGCCGCGTTCTGGGTGTCCAGCCTGGCGCTCGGCTTCGGGGCTGCGCAAGGCCGCGGCTGGGACGTCGTACTGATCGCGTCATGGGTGGCGACCGCGACGACGGTGGTGTT
>JAYTZB010001660.1:0-2244 GCA_043742085.1 Polyangiaceae bacterium | reverse complement strand
GTGAGCAGGATGATGAACTGCTCGCGGCAGCCCGACGAGACGTACGGGTCGGCAACAGGCCCGAGCGGGTTGAAGAGGAGATAGTCGCGCGCATCCTCGAGCATGCCCTCGATCGGCGTCGCGCCGTAGGGGCGCGTTCCGAGGAGCACCTTCTGGATCTGATCGTTCGTCGTCTCCATGTCGAAGAGGTTTCCGCCCGACGGCGCGAAACCGACCATGCGACCTTCCCACGGCGGCGCCGCCGCGTGACGTGCGCCGACTTCGAACGCGGGCACCGGGGTCGTTCCGCACGATGCCGGCAGGCCGAAGCCCAGCGCCGACGCCGACGCGGTCACCGTCTTCGGGTTCGCGGCGCTCTTGATGTAAGACCACTGGCCGAGGAACGGATTCGTGGTGTCGACGTTGCCGCTGGGCGGCGTTGCGATGGAGACGCCGATGCCCGGGTTCGTGTCGTTGTCGAACGTCATGAGCGCGAAGCGGACGTAGTCCCTCGCGGCGTCGAGCTGACCGTCGACGGCTTGCTCGAACGTGCACGTGTCCGTCGCGGCCAGCGGCGAGCCACCGCTGTAAGCCAGCTTCAGGTCGCTGTTGTAGACCGACGTGAACGAGCTCGGCGGAAAGTCCGAGGCGTCGCCGCCCGCGCCGAGGTTGCCGGGACCGACGCCGCTTCCGGTCGCCACGCCGGGGAGCTTGTACGCCGCGAAGGTGCACGAGGTGGGCGTCGTCGCGCCGGTCAGCGGCCGGTGATACGGCAGGAAGTAGTCGGCGTCGTAGACGGGCTTGTTGGCGATCTTGAACTCGTTCTTGAACGCGACCGACGAGCGGTCGACGGCGTCGCAGCTGTAGTACGGCTGCATGTTGCCGGTCAGCGCCTGGAGGAGCATGCCCCAGCGGTTGGGGTTCGTCGGCGTACCCGGCGCGCACGCGTTGGTGGGCTGAGGCGACGGAGCGCGGTTCGCGGACGGCAGCGAGTTGTCGGGCATCCGCTCCATCGAGCCGGAGCTGTCGACGAGCAGGAGCACGTTCGGCAGGGGCTTGGAGTTGGTGCCGGCGACCTGCGCGTTCGCGTCGCTCGCGAGCGAGAGGACGCCGAGTGCGCCGACCGCGATAGCGCCGAGCGCCACCACGCGCTGCGGGCGGAGGAAACGAGACACACCGATGGGGCTTCTGGTCGTCGGCATGATTCTCCTCATGGGTACGTCGCGGGCGGCGGCGAGATCGGTCCGACCGTGAGCCGGCCGCGACCTGACACGATGGCTTGGGCCGGAGCGGACGTGTCGATCGTCGAACGAACGTCGACGAACACCGTCGCCGTGACTTGTGTGAAGCGGCTCGTGGCATCGAAGCCAGGTCGCTGGACATCGAAGGGATCGGAGAGCTCGATCTGGACGTTGGGCACCGACGCCACGTTGCCGAAGCTATCGCTCGCGAAGGCGGGCACTGTGGCGTCCCACAGGTTCACGTCCTTGGACGCGGCCCGCATACCGACCTCCGTGAGACGCAAGCAGGCGGCCGCCGGAGGGACCGGAACGACGGTTCCCGTGTAGCTCGAGGCGGTCTTGCAGTTGGTGGTCCGATTCGCGGCCGACATCTGGCTGATGAGCGGGCCGACGCTGCGCGGATTCAGGGTCTCGGCTGCCATCGTGAGCGCGTGCTCGCCGGCCCGCTGTGCTTGCAGCGCTTCGCGAAGGTGCCCCGCCGCCCTCACGTCGGCCGAGGTCGCGCTCAGGCCGTACACGCCCATGGCGGCGAGCAGCCCGAGCGTCACGACGACGATGAACATGACGGCGCCGGCATTCCGGCGCCGCGCTCGTGCGCGCCGAAGCGCGAGACTGCGGCGGCTCCGAGACGGCGTGGAGCGAACCTGGCGAACCTGGCGAACCTGGGTAGCGCGTTCCATCAGTACGTCATCCTCGCCTGGTTGGTCAGTGCGACCTCCGACATGATCGTGCGGACGCGCGCGAGGTGCTTGCACGTCGCCTCCGTGCAGTAGCGCACGAGGTAAGGCGCGCCCACGGCCGACGGCAGGGGAGCCGAGCGGTCGGCGAGAGGCGCCCGCGTCGCGATCCGGTAGCGGACGGAGCGGACGCGCTGCGGCCCGGGCTGACCGGCCGTGGAAAGGCCAGACGGCTTGGTCCAGGCGGTGATGTTCGCGACGTCGGTAGCGACGTCCATGTCGAAGATCTTGCGGTTCGCCGGCGGCGTGAGCGCGATGTCGCCGTCGTCCACGGTGATCCCGAACTT
>JAYTZB010001659.1:0-3071 GCA_043742085.1 Polyangiaceae bacterium | reverse complement strand
GGGTCGCCGAGGAACTCGAAGTGCATCGTGTCCTGGAGGACGTCGTGCCCGAGCCAGTAGAAGCCGAAGCGCTCGAAGGTGTCGACCCACGACTTCGGCATGGCCATGCGCTCCCACACCGTCTTGTTCTTCGCCTTGCAGAGCGGGTGATCCGGCCACGGCGCGACACAGCCGCAGCACGAGTTGCGATCGGGCTCGATGTCGATGGCGATCCCGTAGACGTGGTTGGAGATCTCCATGCCGCGGTACGTGTTCTTGAAGCGGATGCCGCCCATCGCGTGCGGCTTGTACTCGTTGCCCGCCGGGCTTGCCTTCAGCGCCGCCTCGACGCACTTCAGCGCCGGGATGATCTTCTCGTTCACCTGCACGCTCATGCCCATGAACGTCATCGACTTGGCGTAGAACTTCGGCGGATGCGGGTTCGACTTGGGGCTGCCGAACCCCTCGAAGTAGCCGTACTTCTCGGTGCGGTACTTCAGCGACTCCTCGAAGAGCTTCCGCGCTTCCTTCTGCTTCTCCGCATCGTTCGTGCGTGGGAACCAGTTGCCGCGGATCAGGAAGGCCTGCGCGGCCTGCTCGCGGCACCCGAAGGTCCCCGCGTCGGTGCTGATGGTGAGCTTCGAGGTCGGCGTCGCGCCGATCACCGGCACCGGCTTGTTCTCGGCGGGCTTCGCGTCGTCGCCGCGCGCCGGAAGCGTCGCGGCCCCCGCGGCGAGGAGGACGAACACGGAAGCAGCTAGGGTGCGGCGCGCAGCGAGCATCGGTGAATCCCCTAACCCAGGCGTGTCATCGAGAAAAGCGCAGAGGCGTCTCGAAGACAAAGAAACGAGCTTCAGTGCCGTCGCTCGAACCGCAGCACCTCGCCCAGCGTCTCGTGCGCCTCGACGCCGATGCGCACCAGGCCGGACTTCTCGAGGACGCGGATCGAGGCCGCGTGCCACGGCGGGGTCGTCGCTGCGACCACCATGACGCCCGGCTGACCGAGCGCCCACTCGACCGCGGCCCGCGTGCCTTCGGTCGCGACGCCCTTGCCCTGCCAGCTCTCCTCGACGCCGTAGCCCACCTCGGCGACGCCCGCCGCGTCCGGCTTGCCGTGGAAGACGATGCTCCCGATCACGAGCCGCTCGTTGCCTTCGCGCGTGATCATCAGCCGATCGCCCCAGAGCCGTGTCTCGGGATCGGCGCGGATCGCCTCGAGCGATGCGCTGAACGCCCGCTCCACGAGCACCCGGCCCGGCCAGGCGGCGGGGATCCTGGCGCCTGCGATGGCCTCGAGCGCATCGCGATCGGCGCGGAAGACCGCCTCCACGAGCGCGAGCGTCATGGGCTCGAGGATCAGGCGCGGCGTGAGCAGGGCCTCCACGCCGTCGATGGTAGCGCAGCCCCCTTGACGCGCCGCGGGGGACCTACGATATTTCGCACACTAAATATCTGCACCCATGAGATCTTGCGCCCCATGACGCCGCCGGTGAATCCCGATCTGAAGAGCGAGGTGGATCAGGTCCTCGAGGCCATCATCTATCTCTATACGGAGAGCCGTCGCATCACGAAGGAGCTCGCCAAGCGCGCCGATCTCACCGGTCCGCAGCTCACGGTCGTGAAGCTCCTCGAGCAGGTCGGCGACCTCTCTCTCTCCGAGCTCTCCGACAAGATCCGCGCGCAGAACAGCACGGTCACCGGCATCATCGATCGCATGGAGCGCGAGGGGCTCGTGACGCGCGAGCGTTCCAAGGAAGATCGCCGCGTCGTCCACATCCGGCTCACCGCGAAGGGTCACACGCTCGCCGGTGACATCCCGGTCGAGCCGATGGAGATCTTCAAGGGCGCGCTCGAGAGCCTCAGCGCGCAGGAGATGCGCGATCTGATGCGCATCATGACGAAGGTGGCGAAGCGGGTTAAGCAGATCGCAGGCGGCGCAGGCGGCGCAGGCGGCACAGGCAAAGAGGAGAAATGACCATGAGCACCACGACCACCACGCGTGACCCGGACCTCTGCGTCATCACGTGCGCCGTCACGGGCGTCCTCGCGAATCGCAAGCAGTGTGCGGGCATCCCGTATACCGCCGTCGAGATCGCCGAGGAGACCAAGCGGGCTTATGACGCCGGCGCCGCCGTCGTCCATATCCACGCTCGGCACGAGGACGGGACTCCCACCTTCGATCCCAAGGTCTTTGCCGCGATCAAGGTGGAGATCGAGAAGCGGTGCCCGATCCTCCTGAACTTCTCGACCGGGACCATCCTCGAGGATGTCTCGGATCAGTGCACGTACCTGAAGGAGAGCCGTCCCGCGATCGGCGCCCTCAACATGGGCACGATGAACTATTCGAAGTACTCGGAGAATCGGAAGCAGTTCGTCTTCGACATGGTGTTTCCGAATACCTACGCGAAGATCATCAAGCTGCTCGATGCCATGAACGAGGCCGGCGTGAAGCCGGAGCTCGAGTGCTTCGACACCGGTCACACCCACGGCATCTGGCCGCTGCTCGACATGGGCATCCTGAAGAAGCCGCTGCAGTTCTCGTTCATCCTGAACGTGCTGGGCGGCATTCCTCCGCTCGTCGAGAGCCTGCAGCTCCAGACCAAGATCATGCCCGCGGGCAGCGAATGGGAGGTCATCGGGATCTCGAAGTGCGGCTGGCGCATGATCGGCGCCGCGCTCGCGCTCGGCGGCAACATCCGCGCGGGTCTCGAGGACAACATCTATCTGCCGGGCGGAGAGCTCGCGCAGTCGAACGGCCAGCTCATCGAGGTGGCGGCGCGCATGGTCCGCGACTGCGGGCGCAAGGTGGCCACCGTCGATCAGGCGCGCCAGATCCTCGGCCTCGATCAGTTCAAGCCGACCGCGAAGGCCGCGCCCGCATCGGTCGCCACCGCGTAGGCGTTGCAGCTTCGGCGCAGTTGTTCTCTATACCGGAAGTTAGAGAACAACCTCTTCGAGCAGCGCGGCTGCTCGCTCTTGATCCGCGGCGCGGAGCCGGGCCGTCACCTGCGCCGCGCCACGCCGCGTCTTCTCGAGGGCCGAGCGAGGGACGTCGGCGAAGGCCTCAGCCAGCGCTGCCGGCGCCTGCTCGG
>JAYTZB010001658.1:0-2550 GCA_043742085.1 Polyangiaceae bacterium | reverse complement strand
GGCAGGTAGAAGAAGCCCTTGCGGATGCGGCCGTTGAAGTCCTCGAAGCCGTGGATGACGCGCGAAATGTGATGGCGCACCTGCTCGTGATCGAGCATCGACTCCCAATCGATCGGGCTCTCGTCGCCGAAGACCGTCTGCGCCGTGCGCACGATGATCTCGGTGTCACTGAGCAGATGAGGGGACGCCGGCGTCTCGGTGCCGCGTGACGGGTTGACGATGCCCATCGAGTCCTCCACGGTCGAGAGCTGCGGCTTGCCTCCGTGGAGCGCGATCTCGGCGCGCCCGAGGCACGGCAGGATCAGCGCGCGCTCGCCGGCGAGGAGGTGGCCGCGGTGCAGCTTCGTCGAGACGTGCACCACCAGCCGACAGCGCTGGAAGGCCTCCGTCGCGTAGTGGGTGTCGGGCGCGGCGGCGAGAAGGTTGCCGCTGACCGCGAAGAAGACCTTGGCCTTGCGCTCGTGCATCGCGTGCAAGGTCTCGACCGCGTCGTAGCCGCTCTTGCGCGGCGCCTCGATGCCGTGCTCGCGATCGAGGGCGACGAGGAACTCCTCGCGAGGACGCTCCCAGATGCCCATCGTGCGGTCGCCCTGCACGTTGCTGTGACCGCGGACGCAGCAGGTGCCGGTCCCCGGCCTGCCGATGTGACCGCCCATGAGCAGGAGGTTCACGACCTGCTGCACGTTCTCCACGCCGTTGACGTGCTGCGAGAGGCCGAGGCACCACAGGATGATCATGCGCTTTCCGCGCGCCACGATGTCGGCGGTCTTCTCGAACATCGCGCGGTCGAGCCCGCTGCTCTCGAGGATCTCCTCCCACGTCGCCCTGTCGAGGCCTGCCACGAAGTCGTCGAAGTCGGTGGTGTGCTCCTCGATGAACTTGCGATCGAGGACCGTCCCGGGCGCGGCGCGATCGCGCTCCACGAGGAGCTTCATGACGCCTTGCAGGAACGCTGCGTCGCCGTTGACGCGAACCGGCACGTAGAGATCCGTGAGCTGCGTGCCGGAGCCGAGCAGGGCAGGAAGGAGCTGCAGCGGATTGCCGTAGTCCTGCGGGTTCGGGTTGATGACACGCATCAGCCCGGTCTCCGGCATGGGGTTGACGGAGACGATGGTCGCGCCGTGCCGCTTCGCATGCTCGAGCGACGTGAGCATGCGCGGATGATTGGTGGCGGGGTTGTTACCGATGATGAAGATGGTGTCGCAATGATCGAAGTCCTCGAGCGTCACCGTGCCCTTGCCGATGCCGAGCGTCTCGGTCAGCGCGGTGCCGCTCGACTCGTGGCACATGTTCGAGCAGTCGGGCAGGTTGTTGGTCCCGAGCTGGCGCGCGAAGAGCTGGAACAGGTAAGCCGCCTCGTTGCAGGTCTTGCCTGACGTGTAGAAGATGGCCTCGTCGGGGCTCGCGAGCGACCTCAGCTCGCCGCCCATGAGCGAGAACGCATCGGCCCATGAAATCAGCTCGAAATGGCTGGCGCCCGGCCGCTTCTGCATGGGGTGCGTGAGGCGGCCCTGCTTGTTGAGCCAGTGATCCGACTGCTCGAGGAGATCCTCGATGCTGTGCCGCGCGAAAAAATCAGGCGTGACGCGCTCGTGCGTGAGCTCGTCGGCGATGGCCTTCGCGCCGTTCTCGCAGAACTCGGCGACCTTGCGGTGCGTGTCGGGGCTCGGCCAGGCGCAGCTCTGACAGTCGAAGCCGTCCACCTTGTTCACGGCGAGGAACGTGCGCAGCGTTCGCCGGACGCCCATCGCGCGCAGTCCGTACTTCATGGTGCTGACGATGGCGGGGATCCCGGCCGCGGCCTTGGGCTGCTTCCGAAGCTTGATGGGCGCGCGCTCGAGCGGCGTCTCTCCGGAGGCGAGCGGATCGAGGTTCGCCATGCGCGCGAGCGACGACTCGCTGGCGCTCTCGGGCGACTGCCGCTTGCTGTCACGCTGGGGCTCGTAGTGATCGCTCGGCGCGACCTTGCCCTCCTTTTTCGGCGCGGGTTGACGCGGTTCGCTGGACATCACGAGCAGTCTAAACGCGACACCCGGGAAATGGCCGCGGTGCCTTGTCGCCGCCAGTGACGCATCGCGCCGAAGCGGCGCGCCGTACCTCTGCCATGCGTCACGCGCGCCCGCGGCTCGCGTTTCTCGCTTGCCGAGCGCCGCGGCTCCCGTGGTACGAAGCGCGCGCGATGGATCTCTTCGGACATCTCAAGGCCTACGACTACGGCGAAGTTCACTTCAGCCACGACAAGGCGACCGGCCTCAAGGCCATCATCGCCATCCACGATTCGCGGCTCGGGCCCGCGCTCGGTGGCTGCCGTTTCCTGCCTTACGACACCGACGAGGACGCGCTCGTGGACGCGCTCCGTCTGGCGCGCGGCATGACGTACAAGGCGGCGCTCGCCGGCCTCGCGCACGGCGGCGGCAAGAGCGTCCTCATCCGCCCCAAGCAGCACTTCGATCGCGTCGCGCTCTTTCGCGCGTTCGGTCGCTTCGTCGAGAACCTCGGCGGTCACTACATCACCGCCGAGGACAGCGGCACCGGCCTCGAGGACATGGA
>JAYTZB010001657.1:0-1748 GCA_043742085.1 Polyangiaceae bacterium | reverse complement strand
CTGCCCATCCCGAAGAGCGGCAAGGCGCAGTTCAACCCCGTCCTCTTCAACTACCAATCGGCGCCCGGCTCTCCCGCGGTCCTCACCATCCTCGTGACGCGACAGGGCACGAGCATGCAGGTCATCGAGAACAAGTCCGAGGACGCAACGGCAGCGGGCTGGGGTCAGGAGCTCTACTTCGACAACAAGGGCCAGCGCGCGGCGTTCACCGCGGAGCGAAAGAGCGACGTCGTCCAGCGCATCGAGGCGCAGGGCGGTCCCAAGACCGAGGACGACAAGAGCGCCATCCAGAAGGGGGCGGACGTCCTCTTCCTCGTGCAGATCCCGCTGAAGCACGCGCAGCTCGGACGCCTGGGCGGCGCGGTGCCGGGGTATCCCAGCGGCATCGGCGGTGGCGGCGCACCCATGACGGCTGCAGCTCCGGCTGCGGCGCCTCCCGCGAAGTCGGCGGCGAAGAAGGGCGCAGCCCGCGGCGGGTCCGCCGACGAAGGCAGCGACGTCGAGAACGCCGTCCTCGGGCACGGGCCCAACGTGGGGCCGTTCAACGAGGGTCATTCGCTCAAGATCGAGCGCGATCCGAAGTTCCCGATCCGCATCACCGTGCAGTTCTACAAGGCCACCAGCAACGGCGCCGTCAGCGACATCGATCTCGACAGCATCTCGCGCTCGATCGGCAGCGTCTACGAGCACGCCGACGCGGTGGGCTCGCTCGTGATGCCGGAGGGCGACCCCCGCCGGCCGACAGCGTGGCAAAAGGTGCCGCACGAGTGGTTCCCCTGGTGAGCGTCGTACGCTCGCCGCACGCTCGCGCTCGCTGACCTCCGCGCGCGTTCGCGCGACGGATCGAGATGGGCTTCACACGCTCGCGCTGTCGTCACCCGGCTGCGACGGCGGGGCACCTCCGTTGCATGCGGGAGGGCGGAAGGTGAAGGCCATGAAGCTCGAACAACGCACTCTTTCCAGCGCCGCCTGCGTCGCGGCTCTGGTCGTGTCGGCGGCGGCAGCGTCGGTCGCGTGCAACCGCAACCATGTCGACCGCGACGGATTCGCAGAGCGCAACTTCGACTACCAGAACGGCGAGACCGACAAGAGTGGCGCCGGTGCGCCCACCACCAACGACAAGAACAACGGCGACCGCGCCGGGACCGCGACCATCACCGGCGCGGACCTCGGCGCGCTCTCCAATGACCTCGCCGTCGCGCGCATCACCGCTGCCCGCTGCGCCCGGGAGACCGCGTGCAACAACGTCGGCGCCGACAAGCACTTCGTCGATCCCGACGTCTGTGCGCGCGAGGTGCAGAAGAAGCTCGCCACGGACCTCGATCCGAAGCAGTGCCCGCGCGGCATCGACGCCGCCGCTGTCGACAGGTGCATGGACGCGATCCGCACCGAGAGCTGCAACAACCCTTTCGACTCCATCACGCGGCTCGCCTCCTGCCGCACCAGCGACATGTGCCTGAAGGCGGATACGACGAAGAAGCGCTGAGCGACCATCGGGAGCCCGTGTCGTGTGAGTCACACGACCTGAGCGATCAGCGACCGAACTGGATGCAGCGCCGGCTCAACGTGCCGTGGTCGAAGCCGCGGATCGGGAAGCCCACCGCGTGATCGTAGAGCGATGCTGCGCCGGCGATGACGAACAGCGGATCGAGGTGGGCGGACCCGGCAGCATGCGCTTCGCGCGCGTGCGGGCCGTGGGCGCGCCATTGCAGGAGCGCGTCGAGCTCGGCGTCGGCGAGGACGTTCGC
>JAYTZB010001656.1:0-1704 GCA_043742085.1 Polyangiaceae bacterium | reverse complement strand
TCCGCCACCACGTCGTGGAGCTTCTTCGTGTCGGCGTCGGCGAGGCGCGGCCCCAGCGCAGACGCGACCGACTCCTCGAACGCGCGTGCCTGGTCGGCGCGATGTTCCTCGCCGTCACGCACGAGCAACGCCGCGGCCGACGTCGCGGGGAGCGCGCCGAGCGGCGCGAGGTCGCCGAGCATCATCGCGTCGGTCCACTTCGTGGCCGGTCCGCCACCGGCGGCGGGCGTCATCGTCGAGACGATCGACACGCCGTCCTCGATCACGTCCACGGCAATCCTCGTCTTCTCGAGATCGCCGACGATGCCGATGCGACGCGTCACCCACGCATCCGCGGCGCCCACGATGGCCTTGGGGTCCCCGAAATCCGGGGCGCGACCGCCGTGATTCCGTCGCATGCGCTCGTCTTCGCCGAGGAGGAATGACTTCGCCGACGCCCAGGCGTCGTCGAGCTTCGGCTTCATCACGGACGCGAGCGCGGCGCGCGGCACGTCGAAGACGACCGCACCCTCCGCGGGCAGCGGTCGCTTCGGCAGCGTGCGCGTCACGTAAGGAGCGAGCTTGCCGAGGTCCTCGGAGCGACGCGCGACGACGAGGTAGCCGTTGGGCGAGAGCCCGACCGCGACGGGCGGCGCGCTCCCCTGCCCCTTCGGGAGCAGCTCGGTCATGGTGCCGGCCTCGCGCGTCGAGTAGCGCGCGGTGTCTCCGTCGACCAGCACGCCGCGCGCCTTGCGCATGTCGACGAGCTTCATCGCGATCACGTAGCTCGGGCTCACCGGGTCGCCGGCGACGACACCGTAGATCGGCGCGGTGCCGTCGATCTCCGAGGCGATGAACGGATCGAGACCCGCCACCGTGCAGATGATCCCGCCCGCCGACGCGGGCAGGATGCCCACGGCGCCTCCGATGCCTCGTTGCAGCTTGGCCCACGACGCGTTGGGCGTTCCCACGTACACGTCGGCGAGGAGGCCCTCGGGGGCGGGCAGCGGGGCCTCCGCGGCCTTCATCGTCTGCTCGGGATCCTCCTCGTGACTGCACTTGCTGCACGCGGCGACGCACGCGAACGCGAGCAGCACGAGGGCCACGAGAGCAGCGGACGCGAACCGAGGCCAGCCCTTCACGGGCGACGTATTAGCACACGTCGCCCGTGGGCCTCACGGCGCGCAGCGGGCGCCCTTGTCGTCCGCGACGCAGCGCTGGAGGCCCACCGACTTGCAGAGATACGAGCGAGGCTGTCCCCACGCGCACCAGCGCAGCGAGGCGCCGTCGCAGCGTGGGGCGGCCGACGGATCGCACGTTGCCGGCGCGCCGCCGTCGGTCCCGGGCGGGCGCGACGGCGCGATCGCTGCGCAGGCCCCCACCGCCGACGGCGCCGGCGACGAGGACGTCGAAGAGGCTGGGCCGCTCCCCGCATCGAGCGCGCTCGTCGGGGCGCCGCATGCGAGCCCGCGCGCACCGCAGTCGATGCGCACCTCGTGACCGTGCCAGCACCCGACCGCCGTCGCGCCCTCGCAGCGCATCGTTCCTTCGCGGCAGGCCGCTTCCTGCGTCGCGCATCTGGGTCCGTCGGCGGACGACGCGCATTGGAGGCCGAACGCGCCGCAATCGAGGCTGAGCAGCTTGCCCTTCTTGCACTCGAGAACGCGCGTCCCCGAGACCGAGCAGGCGGGCGCCGATTCCTTCTCGCACGAACCGAGCGCACAG
>JAYTZB010001655.1:0-1808 GCA_043742085.1 Polyangiaceae bacterium | reverse complement strand
CGACCCCGAGCGCCGTCAGGCCCTGGCGAGGATCTTCGGCGGCGCCGCGGCGCTCGTCGGCATCGGTGCGAGCGGCATCGGCCTCGCCAGCGCGCTCTCTCCGGTCGCGGTGAGTCGCGTTCGCGTCGCCATCGATCGCCTCACCAAGACGCAGGCGGGGTATCGCATCGTCCAGATCTCCGACGTGCACGTCGGGCCGACCATAGGCCGCAGCTTCATCGAGGACGTCGTCGCGCGGATCAATGCGCTGAAGCCCGACCTCGTCGCGATCACCGGAGACCTCGTCGACGGCTCGGTCCAGGAGCTCGCGGAGCACGTCGCTCCGCTCGCGAAGCTCGAGGCCAAGGATGGCGTCTTCTTCGTCACCGGCAACCACGAGTATTATTCGGGCGCCGACTCGTGGATTGCCCACCTCGGCACCCTCGGTATCCGTGTACTGCGCAACGAGCATGTCCGCATCGGCGGCGATGAGGGCTTCGATCTCGCAGGCATCGACGACGCATCGTCGCACGGCAATGGGCACGGTCCCGATCTCGCGAAGGCGCTGCGCGGACGTGACGCTGCTCGGGCCTGCGTGCTCCTCGCGCACCAGCCGCGCGGGATCGAGCTCGCCGATACGCTCGGCGTGGATCTACAGCTCTCGGGTCATACCCACGGCGGTCAGATGATCCCCTGGAACTTCCTGGTTCGTCTGCAGCAACCGTTCGTCGCCGGGCTCCACAAGCTGTCGCATGCGCAGATCTACGTGAGCCGTGGTACCGGGTACTGGGGACCGCCGATGCGCGTCGGCGCGCCCGCGGAGATCTCCGAGATCGAGCTCGTCTCCGCCTAGGCAACGCTAGGCAACGTGCCCGCGGCGTGAGCTTCGCGTAGCGATCGAGCGCTGCAGTCGCTTCGCAGCGACCCGTGCAAGAACGTGTGGCGGGCTCGGGCCATCGCGACACCCGCGCCACACGAGGGCGCTGTGCGCGGAGCGCGCACCTGGACCTGATCGCGCGGGAGATCGATATCCAAACCGGGATAGCCCATCCGGGAATACTGGAGGCACATCGCGTGCATTCACCCGGACCCGTGGAGGCTCACACGTGACACGCAAGGCAGAGGTCGTACACATCGGCGCGCGCGCCACGACGCAAGCGTCGAGCCCCTCGACGCCAGCACGTGCCGCACGCCTCCCGAGGACGACGCTCGTCCGCGCCCGCCGCCACTCTCAAGCTTTTGATTCCCGCCTTCCCGACGTGGCGGTCCCCGACGTCGGTACCGGCAACGCCACCGCTTCACCTATGCACCATCAGAACGACACCGAGGCGTGGCAGCTCATCCACGAAGATCCTTTCGACCAGGCGACGAGCGACGAGCGCATCAACCGCGCCGTTGCCGCCATTTCTGCGCGCAGCGAAGCGCCGTACACGGACGTCCTGCGACGGCTCGTCGGGGTGGAGGACATGAACGAGGTGGAGGCGCACGCGTTCTTCCGGCGCGTCGTCGAGCATCGGCGGACCCTCTCGACGACGCTCGGTCGTCCGGTCCACATCCGCGTCGCCGCCCTCGACCTGCTGACGGCGCGCCCGAGCAACAGCCGCGGCCGTCGTGACAGTCATCCCATCATCGTGACGCCCTCGCTCCTCGAGAAGGCGTTCGAGGTGGCGACCGCCGATGGGCTCACCGGTCTTCCGCAACGAGCGCACTTCATGAACCTGCTCCGCCACGAGCTCCGCCAGCGCAAGCGCCGTAGCCTGTGCGTGGCGTTCGTCGATCTCGACGGCTTCAAGGGCGTGAACGATGTCCACGGCCATGCGCGCGGCGAC
>JAYTZB010001654.1:0-4030 GCA_043742085.1 Polyangiaceae bacterium | reverse complement strand
CGCAAGCACTACTTCGAAGCCGCGGTCGGGCAGGGCATCCGCGCCGCGGGCATCCCGCTCGACCAGCTCTTCATCCAGACCAAGTACACGCAGCGCTCGTAACCGTCCGGGGGAGGACGCAGGAGTGTGGACCGGCTCGGTCGACGACTACGCAGATTCGTCGTCGTCGTCGAGGACGACGGGGGGCGGCGGCGGCGTCCAACGATGCGGCAGGATCGCGTCGATGTCGGCGGCGGGGTGAACGTCGACGCGGAGCAGAACATCCTTGAGGTACGCGAGGGGATCGACGTCGTGCAGGTCGCAGGTCGCGATCAGCGAGTAGAGGCCGGCGAGGTTCTCGCCGCAGTCCGGGTTGCCGACGAACATGAAGTTTTTTCGGCCGAGGGCTACGACCCTCAACGCACTTTCGGCAGCGTTGTTGTCTAGCGGGATCCGAACGTCGTCGAGAAACCGCGTGAGGGTATCGCCGCGATTGCGGGCGTAGCTGATCGCTTGGCCGATGGCGCTCTTCGGCGGGAAATGATCCTTGTTCTCCTCGAGCCAGGCGAGAAATGCGTCCATGGCCTCGCGACCGCGCGTCCTTCGAAGCTCAAGGTGAGCCGGCGTCCTGACGATGCCCAGCTTCTTCGCTTCGTGCTCGACGCGATAGATCTCGAGGATCAGGTCCATCGCGCGCCGGGCCTCGTCGGGCTTGCTGGTCAGCGCCTCGAAAAAGCGACGCCTGACATGAGCGAGGCACGACGAGCGCGACCGGCCGTCGACGTCAACGACGCGGTTGTAGCCAGTATACGCGTCGACGACGAGCGTGCCTTGCGTGCCGCCGAGGACGGCGTGCGGCGTCTCGCCGGAGCGGTCGGGGGCGAAGCGGTAGGCGATGATCTCCTCGGAGAGGAAGGTCCACACGAAGCCCCGCTTGAACGGCTTCTGCATGACGAGCGAGGTCTCGTCCGCCTGGACAATCTCGCTCTGGGCGACGAGCTGGACGAGGCGCTGCGACAGCGGCGCGAGCTTCTCGGCCGTGGCGTGGAACAGGTCGGTCAGCGTCGAACGGGACATCGGGATGCCGAGCCGCTGGTACTGCTTGGCGAGCCGGTGCAGCGGGATCGAGTCGGCGCACTTCATCACGGCGATGTGAGCCATGAAGCCCGCGCCGTAGTGGCCACCGTCGACGGGGCGCATCGGCGGATCCGCCGTCGCGATGAACTGGCCGCAGGTGCAGGCCGCCTTCTCTTGAACGTGCCGCTGCCGCACGAAGTAGCCGGGGACGTACTCGAAGAGGAACGTCTCCTTGCCCGTGCCGAGCGGGCGATCGGCGGTGCCGCCGCAACACGGGCACTCGCGCTGCTCGTCTGCGAGGTGGTGGATCACGGTCTGAGATTGGAGTTTCCTGCGGAGCGCAGCCCGATCGCGACGACGAGCGAGTCCCGCAAGTCGCCGCGCTTCGGCGTCCTCATCGGGCTCGTCCTTGCGCAATTCTTGCTCGGGGGGCGGCATCTTCTCGGACTTGGGCCCGAGCACGCGCCGGGTCAGCGCCTCCATCGCCGCTGTGAGAGCGGCGAGCTTGCCTTCGAGCTCGTCGACCTGGGTCGCCTTCACCTCGAGGTCGCCTACGCGGGTGCGGAGTCCCTCCGCCTCCGTACGCCAGATGCAGCGGTGATCGTCCGGCGAGGAATCGCCGTCGGACCCGATTCGCGCGCTGCCCGAGCTCACCCATTGCTTTGATCACGGCTCGGATCCGGATGCGATCCTCGACGATCCATTTTACGCAGCGGGGAGATCCGGATTCCTCTTCGCCCGTGCGTCCTGTCTCTCGCGCATCGGCGGGGTCCACCGACGAGGCGGCTTGACTCGCTGGACGTCGATCCCGTCGAGCAGCATCGCGAGCTGTGTGGACTCGAGCTCGACCTCGACCTGGCCGACACGGACCTCCGGAAGCCGGAATCGACCGCGCTCGAGCCGCTTGTAGTACAGGACGAACCCGCCGTGATCCCACGTGAGAATCTTGATCCGATCGCCGCGCCGGCTGGTGAACACGTAGAGGTAGCCGCTGTACACGTCGTGGCCGCGCTCGGTCACGAGCGCACCGAGTCCGTCGATCGACTTCCTGAGATCGATCGCACCGGCGGCGAGGTAGATGCGGACCGACGCTGGCAGTGTGATCATCGGATCAACCGAGTCGCTCGGCGAGCGTGGTGACGTAGTCGAGGTCGATGCTCATCGCGAACCGCAGCCGCACGCCGCTGACCAGCACCACCTCGATCTCTGCCGCCGATTCGCCCGACCGCCGCACCGTAGGTGGGGGCGACTCGATCACGCGCACCGGCACGAGCGACACGCTGTCCTGCCGCTCCCGGCGCAGCCGATAGATCCACGAGCGCAGTGTCTCCACCGAGAACTTTTGCCGCTGCGCGAACGCCTCGTGCGTCAGCTTGCTGCGCTCGAACTCAGCGATGGCGGCGATCCAGAATTCACGTCCACGACGAAACATCGCGCGAGGATCCGTCGCGTGCAGGCGAGGCGCCATGCGTCCTCCCCCGGACGGTTACCGCAGGTCGCCAATTCGGTGGTGGGTGACGTCGGGATCACTCGTGAGGAACGAGACGACGCTCGCCCGATCGTTTGCCCCGCGCGTCGCCCGCGCTTCGGTCGCTACCGCGAGTGACCGCGTGACGAAGCCGCCGACCGTGGGGGCGATCCCGCCACCGAACGCGAACGGTGTGCTGGATCGCACCGCGGACGCGCCGAAGGTGAACGCTGAAGAAGCGCTCGACGTGCGCGAGGACGTCGTCGCCACGGCGCGTCATCGCGGTCTCGCCCTCGTGAAGCGCTTCCGGAAGCGATGAGCCGCGAGTGCCAGCAACTCAGGTGTCGCGGTCAGATACGTCCGCCGCGCTCACCGATAAGACGGGGTTCGTGCAGCGGGTACCCGCTATCTGACGACAACCGAAGCGACGAGAGCCGTGAACAATACAGGTGCCGCGCGCGCGATCGAATCGGCGACCTCGATACTCGTGACGATGAGGCCGGTGGGTACTTGCTTCCACGCGATGATCAATCGGTAGCGCTGGCCGCCACCGACTCCGTTCGGTTCGGTCGACGAGAGCACGAACTCTCGGCCGTCCCAGTCCGGCGGCAGCGACACGACATGCTCGGTAGAGATATCGATCCGACCGAACCGACGACCCACGCGGTCTTCCTCGGCACGAGTGATCGCGTCAATCCGGTTTACGGCGTTCGAGCTGAGGAAGCGCACCTGGATCAGGTCGTCGGGATCGTGGAGCGAGTCGTCGTCGAGCTTCCACGCCCGAGGCGTAGACATGAACAGGCCGGGCAGAATCCCGATCTCGTGATTCGGCGCGCCGAAGCTCTTTGCGATCGGCGTGCGTACGACCATGATCGCCACGACGGCGCAAACCGCGACGAACACCGCCGCCATGCCGCGCGATGCGCACAGCGATACATTCGCCCACCGCGCGTGCGGCGACAACGCCGCTCCAAGCAGCGCGCCTGCGAGGGCCCCACCCGCGTGCGCGTAGTGGTCGGTCATGCGCGAGTACATGAAGTCGATGCCGATCTGCGCGATCGCGATGACCACGAGCGAGCCCCACATTCCTCGGCTCCACGCCGCGCGGTAATGGCGCCTGTGCAGCGTTAGCTCGACGAACACCGCGCCGAGCAGGCCAAAGATTGCGCCTGACGCGCCCGCCGAAATAGGTACCGACGAAGCAAGATAGCTCGCGATGAACCCCGCAATGCCCGCGAACGCGAACACCACGACGGTGCGCGCGGCCCCGAAGATGTACTCGCAGTCTCGTCCGAGTAACCACAGGCCGGAGGTGTTGAATAGCAGGTGCAACGCACCGACGTGAACGAAGTTGCAACTGACAACCCGCCACCACTCGCCATCGTGAATGAAGCCGCGGACCATCGCGCCGGAGCGGACGAGCACCCCGATGTCGGATGAATCGCCGAGCGTCAGCGCGACCGTGGCGGCGACGCCGAGCACAGAAGCCGTGAGGAGGCGCGTGGC
>JAYTZB010001653.1:0-3367 GCA_043742085.1 Polyangiaceae bacterium | reverse complement strand
GCAACGACCTCACCCTCGATCGGCTTCTCTTTGGCCGTATCGGGGATGATGATGCCGCCCTTGGTTTTCTCCTCTTCCTTCACACGCTTGAGGATGACGCGGTCCTGCAGGGGACGGATATTCATGGTCGTTCTCTCCTTCGAGCCTCCCCGGCCAGCGGGGAGCAAATTCGCTTGAAACGCGATTGTTAGCACTCACAGGTAGTGAGTGCTAACGGGTGCCGCGGAACATAATCGCGCTCTCGAAGGCGTCAAGGGGCAGCGCGCACATCGTTTGCCGATCCGCCTCATGGCTATAACTGAGCGGAAGCGTTGACATTCCACGCCCCAGGGCGGTCCCGCCGTGGCCCCTTGTCACGGGCCTGGCACTCCGAGCGATGGAGTGCTGACATGATTCTTGACGTAACCGCCCGGACATACAGCGAAAATTGCCTATGGCAGGGGGGTTGTATACTCCCGTTAAGGCATGTCGATCGTAGCCACTGCATCCGTTTCGGACTTCTTCGAGGAGATCGTCGGTGACGCCTTGAAGGCGCGAGGGGTGACCCCCTCGGACGGCGCCCGCACCTACGTCATCGCGCTGCTGGCCGAGCTCGCGAAGCCCGGCAGCCCGATCGAGCGAACGCTCGAGCGGCCGCTCACGCTCCTGCTCGATGAGGCGCTCCACACCCCGGAGCTCGCCCAGCGCTTCGAGAAGCTGCGGACGCTCGGCGACGGCGTCCTCTACTCGTCCGGGTTCTTCGCCGATCACTTCGAGGCGCGCGGCGTCGACACCAAGTACGTGATCAGCATCGGGCGCACGGCGTACGAGACGGCGGGCTCGCTCCTGCAACGCGGCAGCGAGAAGGACCTCGAGAAGAGCAGCGTCGATATCTTCGGCGAGCTCGCGAAGGACTTCACCAGCTTCGTCGCCGTCCTCTCCGAAGTGGCCAACGCCACCGTCGCCAAGGGCGTGCAGACGTCGCGTGGCGTGTTGAAGCTCTACGAGCGATGGCTGAAGACCCGCAACGAGAGCCTCGGGGACGCGCTCGCCTCGCAGGGCTTCGTCGCGCCGCGCGGAGGCGGCCGGGTCCTCTCGTGACGGACGGCGAACGCCGTAGCTCTGGCGGGCCCGCCAGCTCGGGCAGCGACGAGCGCGCGCTGGAAGGCAACGGCGCTGGGCTCGTGCGCGAGATCGCGCTCGCGAGCCGCATCCAGCGCGGGCTCGAGGCGCTCTACAGGCTCGATCGCTCCGCCGATGTCGACGCCTTCGTGACCCATGCCGGAGACGGGCAGCGGGAAGCGCTCCTCGTGCGCGAGTCGGAGGACGGCCTCGAGCTCGAGCTCCGCATCCCGCGCCTGGGCGATCGTGCGGTCGACGTCGACGGCGCCGGTCTCGATCCGCTCTGCCAGATCATCGAGGGCGTCAGCCACTTCGTCTACCTGGCCGACCGCGCCTCGCTCGGCCGCGAGGCGACGCAGCTCGAGCTCGAGCTGCAGGCCGAGGTCGACAAGTACGTGATCCTGGCCTCCGCGCTCTCGGGCTTCGACGAGCGGTCCAGTCGCCGCCTGCGCGAGCGCCTCTACGACGACGTCTCGTTCGTGCACGCCGAGGACACCGTCGAAGGCGAGCGCTATCGGATGGCCAACGTCTGCGCGCGGCGCTTCACGGGTCGCCTCGAGCGCGACTACGTCACGCGCGCGCGCTTCGGCGAGCTCCAGGGCGAGCTGCGCCGGTTCTTCCACATGGGTCAGGGCGAGAAGCTGCGCGCGGCGTAGACGCGCAGCTCCGCAGACCGGACGTCCGCGGGTGGACGCCGGCGTGTTCACCCGGAACCGCGCGCGTTCCCTCCACAACCCTGGCCGGGCCGGAAAAACCGGCTTTTCATGCGTGCGGCGCAGCGCGAGCGCACGGCACGGAGCGTGCTCCTCTGTCTCGCATACCCGAACGGAGGGAATCTTGATGATGAAGCTCTCGAACGTCGCCGCGCTCTCTACGATGGTCGTCCTCGGTGGTCTCGTGGTCGCCGGCTGCGCGGCGAAGACCAGCAGCACAGGGAGCGACGGCACGCTCGGCACCGACGAAGCGCAGCTCGTCGACGACAACAGCGAGGCTCAGGATCAGGACGACTCCATGGAGTCCGGCGTCGAGGAGCCGCTCAGCGGCGCCGACCCGACCGATCCCGGCACGCCCGCGGAAGGCGCAGACGGCGCGGAGATCGCCGGCAAGGTGAAGGCGAACCTCGGCAAGTGGTTCAAGCCCGGCGGCTGCATCACCACCGCGCTCGCGGGAAACGTCGCCACGCACGTCTTCAAGGACTGCACCGGCCCGTACGGCCTCGTGAGCTTCAACGGCACGGTGACGACGACGTACGAATTCGCGAACGGCGCGCTCACCATCACGCACGAGGCGAGCGGCTTCAAGGCGAACGGCGCCGAGATCAGCGGCAAGCGCGTCGTCGTCTACACGAAGACGGGCGCCGTCATCACGAAGCACCGCACCGGCAACTGGACGGGCACGACGAAGAACGGCAAGGCCTTCTCGCACACCGCCGACTTCACCGCGACGTGGGACTCGGCCGCGAAGTGCGTCACGCGCGACGGCAGCGCGCAGACGATGGTCGCCGCGCGTGAGTTCTCGCACAGCATCGCCGGCTACAAGCGCTGCGGCATCGGAGAGCTCGGCTGCCCGCAGAGCGGCGAGATCGTCCTCGAGCGCACGAAGGCCGGCACGAGCGCGAGCGTGACCATCGACTTCCTCGGCGGCCGCGCGTTCACGGTCACCGGGCCGAAGGGCGGCAAGATCACGCGCCAGCTCGTCTGCAATCCGTGATCGGAGCCTAGGAGAGCCGACCGCGCTTCGTAGCGCGGCGCTGTCGAGCGGCTCGAGCAAGAGGGCGTGCGGACTTCGGTCTGCGCGCCCTCGTTGCGTTCGTGGCGTGCACTTTTCTCGCGTGGCGGAAGCGGCGAGCCGCGCGCTCCTCATCACGCACTGCGCATGAGCCGAGCGCGCCGCAGGAGCGCATGTCGTCGCTCGTGCTTCGCACGCTCACGCGCGCCCCGCTTTTTACGTGCATCCTGCACTTGTCCCGCGGCACCACCGCAAATGGCGATGACGCACTCCGTTGCACTTCCGTTCGCCTACCAAAATGCGATCTAGACCTATTTTCCTCATACCGCGAAGGCCTTCGCGGGGTCAGTATGCGCCGCGTTCGATGCCGGGGGCGAGGTAGCGAACAGCATCGCCGCCCGCATCGGGAAGCGACCGCATCGCGAACGTCGACAAGGCGGCACTCCGGTCTGGAGTGCACGGACGATCTCGTCCGCTCGCGGCCAGGAGGACAGCCATGAAGATCTGCTTCGCAACGCGCAGCGCATTCGTGCTCGCG
>JAYTZB010001652.1:0-1589 GCA_043742085.1 Polyangiaceae bacterium | reverse complement strand
TCGCCCTCGTGCATTGCGCCCGAGGGCGGACCGCGGGCGTGTGACGGCGATGGGGGCGTCGATCGTGAGATCAGCGCGCTGCTCGCCGCGTACACGGTGCCCTCCACGAGTGGCAGCAACGGCGGGCCCACGCTGCTGCTCAAGGTGACGAAGTACAACGGACGCGCGAACGACAGCGAGGTCTTCGTCGGCTTCGTCGCCTCGCCGGGCATCTTCGATCGCACCGGATGCACCAACGGCGACGATGCCGGCGCTCCCTACGCGCCGACCTGGAGAGGTTGCGATCGCTTCGCGATCGATCCGTCGACGGTCTTGCCGAGCTCGCAGGAGCCGTTGAGCTACCTGCCCGCGTACGTCACGGACCATGTCCTGGTCGTTCCACCGTCGATGAACCTGGTCACGTTCGTCTTCGGCGACACGTTGCTCGTCACGTCGGGCTCGGTGCTCATGGTCCGTCTCACCGCCGTCGATGCGCAGCTACAGCCCATCCAGCCGCCGCCCGAGGCTGGACGGATCTTCCATATGGAGGGAACGACCGCCGGCCGGGTCGGGACCGCCGACGCGCTCCGTGCGATCGCGCAGGGCCAGGCCGCCACCGATGGTGGTCCGCTCTGCGGCTTCCCGAACTTCTACAACTCCGTGAAGCGCTCGTTCGTTTGCCCGAGCGCGGACATCACGAAGATCCCGGACAACGACTTCAAGGGCATCGGCTGCGACGCGCTCTCGCTCGCCGCGGCGTTCACCGCGGAGCCGGCGCAGCTCGGCGAGGAGCACAAGCCCGACCCGTCGCCCTGCGGCGATCCGTCGGACCCGAAGTACGCCCCGTTCTTCGACTGCGCGCAGTGAGCGTAGTCAGCGAGCGGTTCAGTCGGTGAGCTCCATCACGCGCTGCTCGAGGCCACGGCCCTTCGAGACGGCGGCGATGCGGGCCTGGTTCTGGAGGAGGACCCACAGCACGGCCCCGATGACCTGCTCGGCGTCCACGCCCTGACCACGATCGAAGTACACGACGAGCTCGCGACGCTCCTCGTCCCATTCGACGCGCTTGACCATCGGCAGATCGCGGACGAGCGGGATGGGCGAGGGGCCGGGCGAGAGCTTGATGCGGATCTCCTCGCTCGATGCGGTGAGCTCGCTCATCGAGCCGGACGCGACGACGCGGCCGCGATCGAGGATGGCAGCGCCGTCGCAGATCTCCTCGAGCTCCTGGAGGTTGTGGCTCGAGACGATGAGCGTGCAACGGCCCTTGCGCGACTTGATGAGCTGGCGGACCTCGTAGGCCACGCGCGGATCGAGACCGGCGGTGGGCTCGTCGAGGAGGACCACCTCGGGATCGCCGATGAGCGCCTGCGCGAGCTGAACGCGCTTCGCCATGCCGTGGGAGAGGCTGCTGCATTTCACGCCCCACCAGTCGCGGCCGTCGACCTCGGAGAGGACCTCGCGCGCGGCCTCCTCGCAGGCATCGGGGGGGATGTCCTGGAGCTGCGCCATGTGAACCAGGAACTCGCCGACCTTGTCGGTGCCCGGAAGGAGCGCGTCCTGCGGGAGCACGCCGATGCGCGAGCGGAGCTCGTCCACCTGCGTGGGCG
>JAYTZB010001651.1:0-2126 GCA_043742085.1 Polyangiaceae bacterium | reverse complement strand
CTGGAGCGCACCATCCGCGACATCCTCCGCGACCTGCGGCCGAACGACGTCGACGATCTCGTGCGCCGCAGCGCGCAGATCCGCGAGCTGGTCGTGCAGGCGCCGTTTCCGCCGGGCTTCGAGCAGGAGATCCACACCGCCTACCGGGAGCTCTCCAGGAAGTATGGCGAGGACGCCACGGACGTCGCTGTCCGGTCCTCCGCGACCGCGGAGGACCTCCCGAACGCCAGCTTTGCTGGCCAGCAAGAGAGCTTTCTCAACGTGCGCGGTGCTGCATCGGTCTGCGACGCCGTTCGCAAGGCGTTCGCGAGCCTCTTCACGCCGCGCGCGATTAGCTACCGCCGCGACATGGGCTTCGACCACATGCAGGTTGCCCTCTCGGTCGGCGTGCAAAAGATGGTTCGCTCGGATCTCGCGAGCGCAGGCGTGATCTTCACGCTCGATCCAGACACGGGCCATCGCGGCGTGGTGCTGGTCACGTCGAGCTTCGGTCTCGGCGAAAGCGTCGTTCAGGGCCGCGTCGTGCCCGACAGCTTCTACGTGCACAAGGCGACACTGGCGAAGTTTCGCCCGCTCGTGTGGCGGAAGATCGGCACCAAGGAGGTGCGTCTGGTTTACGACGCTACCGGGCACCGGCAGGTGCTCAGCGAGCAAGTTCCTCAGGCGGAGCGTGATCGGTTCTCGCTGTCCGACGACGACGCCCTCGCGCTCGCACGATGGTCGGTGCAGATCGAGGAGCACTACGGGCGCCTCCGCGGCGAGCCGACGCCGATGGACATCGAATGGGCCAAGGACGGCGTGAGCGGCGAGCTGTTCATCGTGCAGGCCCGCCCGGAGACCGTGCACAGCCGCCGGGCAGCTCCGAAGCAGCGACTCTACGAGCTTGCCGGGCACGCCGATCCGCTGGTGGTGGGCCTCGCGATCGGCGATGCCGTCGCGTCGGCCCGCGCGCGCGTCATTCGAGATCCGAAGCAGATGGCGGAGCTCCTGTCCGGCGAGATCCTCGTCACGGAGATGACCGATCCCGATTGGGAGCCCATCATGAAGAGGGCCGGGGGCATCGTAACGGAGCGTGGCGGTCGAACGTCGCATGCCGCGATCGTTGCGCGCGAGCTCGGGATCCCGGCGGTCGTGGGCGCCACGAACGCGATGACGAAGGTGCCGAGCAGCAGCGTGGTCACGATCTCGTGCGCGCAAGCGGATGTCGGCGTCGTCTATCCCGGCGAGGTCGCGTTCAAGGTGCAGGAGATCGATGCCTCGAAGCTCGCGCGACCGCGGACGAAGGTGATGCTCAACGTGGGCAGCCCCGAGCAAGCGTTCAAGCTCGCGCTGCTCCCGAGCGACGGCGTCGGGCTCGCGCGCATGGAGTTCATCTTCGCCGGTTGGGTCGGCGTGCATCCGCTGGCACTGACGCGCCACGCGACGCTCCCGCCAGAGACACAGCGTGAGATCGATCGCGCGACGCGCGGATATGCGGACAAGACGGCCTACTTCGTCGACCGCCTCTCCCAGGGTATCGCCACGATCGCCGCGGCGTTCCATCCTCGGCCGGTCATCCTGCGCTTCAGCGACTTCAAGACGAACGAATACGCGAAGCTCCTCGGCGGCGCGTCCTTCGAGCCCACGGAGGAGAACCCGATGCTCGGCTGGCGCGGCGCGAGCCGCTACTATCACCCGGGCTACAAGGAGGGGTTCCTTCTCGAGGTCGCCGCGGTCCGCCGCGTGCGCGAGGAGATGGGCCTCGAAAATCTGAAGCTCATGATCCCGTTCTGTCGGACGCCCGAGGAGGGGGAGCGCGTACTCGCGACAATGCGCGAAGGAGGTCTTGTCCGCGGGGAGCGCGGGCTCGAGGTCTACGTGATGGCCGAGATCCCGTCGAACATCATTCTCGCTGAACGGTTCGCGGAGGTCTTCGACGGTTTCTCGATCGGCTCGAACGATCTCACGCAGCTCACGCTCGGGGTCGATCGCGACTCCACGACGGTCGCTCCGCTCTTCGACGAGCGCAACGAGGCAGTGAAATGGTCGTGCGCCCATCTCCTCGAGGTGGCGCACGCGGCGGGGCGAAAGGTGGGCATCTGCGGGCAGGCGCCCAGCGACTACCCCGACTTCGCAGCGTTCCTCGT
>JAYTZB010001650.1:0-3172 GCA_043742085.1 Polyangiaceae bacterium | reverse complement strand
GCCGCCAGCATCGCAGACCAACGCGGTCGCCTGCCACAAAGGACCGACGGCGACGCGCCGTGCTCGTGAAGAAGCTAATGCGTGGTCGCGTCGGGTCCGGCGTCGACGACGGGCGCCGTGGGCGCCACGGAACCGGGCACGACAGGAACGGTCACGGGCGTCAGGTTACCGGGCGTCCTGCGCTCGAAGCCGCGGGGCAGCGGCGCGACCGGGCGCTCGGTCAGCGCCGTGGTCGGCCCACCGGACGGAACGCCCTCGGAGGGGCGCGCATCGTCCTTGACGCACGAGGAGCAGCCGGTCGCCGTCGAAGCGACGAGCAGGGCGACGGCAATGCACCTGGAAATAGTCACGATTGGCCTACGTATCCCTCGAACCACAAGCGAATGAGAAGCGTGTCGGGCGGGGTCGCGCCGCGCATCGGCGCCGCAGCGATGGCCGGCGTATGACCGGCGAGTCCCGGGGTGATAATTTCGTAACGGTAGCGCTGCCTCGTCCTTCGTCGGCACAAACGCCTGGAAGGACGAGGCTTTACGCTTGGGATTCACTCAGACAGGGGGCGATTGCCCCCGGTCGATCAATCCGCCGTCGCGTCGCAGTACTTGCCGTCCGCGTACGTCTTGCACTTCACGAGGCCCGTGAGGCTGGACGCCGTGGCGAGGGGGAGGCACTCAGCGTCCGTCGCGCAGGGCTGCGCGCAGGTGCCGCTGACGTCCGCCGGCTGGGCGTTGAAGAGCGCCATGCCCATGCTGTCGACGGTCGGAAGCTTCGCCGTGCACTTCCATGTGGCCTTCGCCGCGCCGCAGACCGCGTCGCCACCGGCGCCGGTGATGCAGGAGTGCGTGCAAAAGCCCTTGTCGGCATCCGGGCTGACGCCGCCGTCCGCGTGGTTGCCGACGGTGTTGCAGTTGCAGGTCGCGGGGGCCGGTGCCACCGCACGCGTGCAGGCCGTGCCGACCGCCGTGTACGTGAGAGCCGTCTTGACGCAGAGGCCGTCTTCCTTCTGGCACTTCTGGCCAGGCGTGCCCTTGCAGTCGGTGTCCGCCTGGCATGCGCCGAAGCAGAAGCCGATGGCGCTCGCCTTCTTCGTCATCGTGTCGGTGCCGAGGTAGGCGATATTGCACTTGTTTCCGCCCGCGCAAGCGTCGACGACCTTCGTCGAGTCGAACGAGCAGAACGGGAAGCAGATGCCCGACGTCGAGCCCGCGCCGCCCGTGGGGAGGCAGAGGCCGGCCTGATCGTCGCACAGGAGGTCGCCGATCGTACCGCCGGCGCCCTGCTCGCACTTCGGCTGGATGCAGACGGGCGAACCGAACAGGTCGCCGTCGGTGAATCCGCCCTTGGAGCACTGGTTGTCGTTGACGGAGCCCGCGACCTTGCAGTCGGCGGTGGAGGTGCACTCCTTGCCGACCGTCTTCTCCTCGGGGGTGCCGCCGCCGTCGGTGTCGCCGCCGGCGTCCGGATCGACGCCCGGGCCGGTTTCTTTGCCCTTGCCGCCTTCGTTGCTGACGACGGGGCCGCCTTCGGTGGTGTCGATGGCCTGGACGGTCGACGAGCAGCCAACCGCAGAGATCGTGGCGACGAGGCCCGTGAGGGCCGTGACGCTCGCAAGCGCGAACATTTTCTTGAACATATTGACTCGCCTCATTCTGGTTCGTGGCGCGTTTTGGCGCGCCGCGAGCAAACCGTGCATCGACGTGGGCGGCCGACGCGCGGGCATGACAGCCGCTTCACCGCGGCAAATTGTTGTCGGCTTTCGATGCCCTGTTGTCGCTACTGCCCACGAATTTTGTCGTTGTTGGAAGGACGCCGCGCTGGTCAGCGACCACGGCACCGCGCGAAACGCGCGATGACCGATGCGGAATCCCCGGGCCCGACGAAGAGCAATCGGCGTGCCTGAGCCGCTTCCTTACCTCGTCAATGAGGCGAACGCGAGGCTTTGGCGATGCCGAGAACGAAAACCGCTCCCAGCAGCAAAATTTCCGTTTTAGCGAACGTCTCGGCGAGATGGTGGAGGCGATCGAGCGCGACGCCGCCGTCGCCGATCCCGCGGATGGCCCCCGCGCGATGAAGGTCGGCGATCCCCGGCGAGAGCCACGCGGCGATCGCGATGGCGAGCCCGGAGGCCGCGACGAGCGAGAGGCCGCGCGCCAGATCGCTGCGAGTCACCTTCCCTCCGCGCTTCGCGAACGCGGCCTCCGCGACGAGGGCCACCGCCGCGCAGATGATCGCGACCACGTCGAAGCGACGGAACACGAGCGTCATGGCATCGGCGCTCGTCGGCGCCGGGACGACGCGAAAGACGATGGGCGCGACGATGGCGCCGAGAGCGAGGAGCCCGCCGGCCCACACGGCGATGGCGAGCAGCTGCACCACCGCAATGCCCGTCACGATGCGCCGAGCCCTATCCCGATCTGCTTGCATTCTACAAGTACATCCTGACGCCGTGCTGGTGGTCCCGGGTGCCGATCTCGAGCGCGCCGGCGCGCGAGGTGGCGACGAAGGGCGCCCGCCCCGGGAGCCGCAGCTCGAGGCGAGCGCGCGCGAGCTTCGTGTTGAGGCAGTAGGTCATCGCGCCCGACGGGTTCGGGTAGTGGAGCCCGACGAGGTCGTCCGTCTCGGCGGAGAGCTCGGCGCGCACGTCGAGCCCCTGCCCGGCCGCCGTGACCTCCCAGCGGCGGAGCGAGATCGATCCGCGGTTCTGCCCGAGGAGCTCGCGTGCGTTGAGGTCCCAGCTCTCGCCCTTCCACCGGACGAACACGGCGGTGGCCATCGGCGAGAGCACCGGGCCCATGCGGACGCGCGCGCTGACCGCCTCGAAGGCGAGGTCCTCGGCGTCGTCCCAGGCGTTGCAGTGGACCCACGCGTAGAGACGCGGATGAGAGCGTCCCCAGTTGTGGCCGACCATCGCCGGCCACGCGCCGACGTCCCATTCCTCGGGAGGCGCGCCTTCGCCGCGATCGACGTGCACCGCGCCCGTCACGCGACCGTCCATGAGCGGCGTGACGAGCTTCGATGCGGGGAACGATGCGTCGTAGAGTGATCGCCGCGGCAGGTGCAGCACCGGCGATGCGCGCTCCGCTCCGACCTCGAGGTCCCAGCCGACGCGGCGCGTACCGCTCGCGATGTCACCGCGGGCGCGGCCCAGCGAGAGCTCGCAGCCGTCGATCTCGAC
>JAYTZB010001649.1:0-1565 GCA_043742085.1 Polyangiaceae bacterium | reverse complement strand
TCCCGTGGACCGCGCCGCGCTCGCTGCGAAGCTCGACAAGCTCCTCGCCATGCGAGGTGATCCGGTGAAGGGCCTTCCCGCCACCGTCTGGGCCGAGGCCTTCGAGGGGCTCGAGCGAGAGCAGCTGCTCCGCGCGGTCATCGAGGTCGTTCGGACGTTGCTCGTCCCCGAATGGGTCGATCGCCGGAAGGACGACAAGCGTCCGCAGGCAGCGCTCGAGGCGGTCGAAGCCTGGCTCGCGCAGCCCTCCGCGCCGGAGACGCTTCTGCAGTGCAAGGCCGCCGCGAAGGCCTGCACGGCAGCACGCGGCGAGACGTTCGGCGATCAGCATCGCATCCCCGAGGCAGCGCGCGCCCTCGCCTGGGCGGTCGGCCCCAAGGAAGCGGCGCCCATCTTCGACTCGCTCGCGTGCAGCGAAGAGGAGCTCCTCGCGCGCGTCGCGCTCACGGCCGAGTATCACCTCGGTCCGCAGCAGCGCCGCGCCATCGTCGATACGCTCCGTCGCGTGCTCCTTCCGCCGGAGGCGCCCGTCGAGGAGGCGGCGGTGTCGAAGGCGCCGTCGGGTCCCGTCCCGTACTCCGCGGACGGCCACTTCGAGCTCGGGCAGCGCGTCACGCACAAGAAGTTCGGCGAGATGTCGGTGGTCAGCGTGGGCGAGACCTGGATCGAGGCCGAGCTCGCCGACGGCACGAAGAAGCGCCTCGCGCACAAGCCTTAGTCAGCGGGCGCGACGCCGCGCGCGGCGCTTGAGGATCGCGTCGTAGGCGCGCTTCACGGCCATGAACTGATCCGGCGCTCCACCGTGATCGGGATGATGCTCGAGGGCCTTCTTGCGGAACGCCGCCTTGAGCTCCTCGAGCGTTGCCGTGGCGTCGACGCCGAGCAGCGCGTAGGGATCGACGGGACGCGCCTTCTGCTCCGCCGACGGCGCGGCGGTCGGCCGCGCGGCGCGGGCAGGGAAGGGGACGCGGCCGGACTGCATGCGCTTCCATGCGCCCGCCCAGTGACCGTCGATCATCTCGAGGGGCATGCCCGCCGCCTTCTCGGCGAGGGCCTTCGCCTCGTCCTCGGTGTGAGCGCCGCCGCCCCACGCATCCGGCGGACGAAACGGCTTCGCGGTGGGCTCGCCGGTCCACCACGCGCACCACAAGAACCGACGGCGCTTGGTGCGCGCGATCGCGTACACGGCGCGTGCGAGGCCCGACATGGCCGCGCATCCTAGCGCACGCGCTACTTTGTCGTGGTGGTCGTCGCGGTCGTCGCGGTCGTCGCGGTCGTGGTCGAGGTGACGGCCGAGCCCCACGTGGGGGCCACCGGCGGGGTCGTCGCAGAAGACTCGTCGTCCCATGCGGCGGGCGCGAGCGCGGAGGGCGTGATGATCGCGCTCGTCAGCGTCGTGGTGCTCACCACCGTCGACGGAGCTGCCGCGCTCTGCGCGCTGCCTGCGCATCCGGTGACGGCGGCCATCCCGATCGCGACGACTGCAATCAGGGAGAGCTTCATCCCGCGCGGACCGAGTGCGAGCTTCATGTGGGGGGTCGGGATACCACCGGATCGGGATCGCG
>JAYTZB010001648.1:0-1512 GCA_043742085.1 Polyangiaceae bacterium | reverse complement strand
GGCGCGCTCGAGAGCGCACACGCGGTCGGCGTCATGCACGCCGAGCTCGATCCGACGATGGTGCGGCTGGCCTGGACCGGGGGCGTGCCGTCCAACGTGAAGGTATGCGGGCTCGGCACGTCACGCGCGCTCGCGATGCTACCGACCGATGGTCGCTCGTTCATGTCGCTCGCGCTCCGTGCGCCGGAGCTGCTGCGCGACGAGCCGGTCGACGCGCGCGTGGACATGTGGGGCGTCGGCGTCCTGCTCTACACGATGCTCGCCGGCGAGTTGCCGTTCGCCGCCGAGTCGCCCTCGAAGATGGACGTGTCGTCGACGGGCGAGGAGCCGGCGCTGCTCGCCGGCGTACCCGACGGCCTCGGCGAGATCGTCGATGCCTGTCTCGCGCGCGATCCCACGGTTCGGCCGCAGAGCGCCGCGTCGCTGGCTGCTCGCCTCTCGCTCTTCGGCGCGCGTCCCGTGTTCGAGAAGCGTGCCTCCGAGCTCGTCGTCGATACCGGCCCCTACGAGCTCGCGGAGCTCGAGCGCGCGCTTCGGGAGGCGAAGGGGAGCGACCGCAACGTGACGAAGCACGCCGCGACGCTGCCTCCACCGGCGCCACGCAACACCGACAAGACACCGGTTCCGGTCACGATGAGCCCTTCGTCACCGCCCGTGGCGATGACGCTCGCGCCGCCAGCGCCGACGCCGCTCCGCAGCACGCTCGCCGATCCGTCGTCGTCGCCTTCGCGGCGCTGGCGCACGGCTGCGCTCGTCGCGGCAGCGTGTGGCCTGGCCGGGACGGTGGCGCTCGCCCTCTCGCTCCAGTCCGTAGAATCGCCCGAATCGAGAACCGCGGGCGTCGTCGTGCCGGCGTCGCCGCCTCCTCCTCCTCCCGCGGACGAGCCGCTCCCGATCGCGGCGCCGATGCCCGCGGCGCCGGCGCCCGTCGCGATCCGCGATCTGCCCGCCGCAGCCCCGAAGACGGCCGCCCCGAGCGCGCCCGCCATCGGCGCGCACCCGCGTCCAGCGCCGGCCACGCCGCCCGCCGTCGACCCGCTCGTTCGTTCTGCCGCCGCTCCGACCCCACCCAAGCCCAAGGCCTCCGACGATGACCTCCGCCGCTTTCTCGATGACCGCCGCTAAGCGCGCTGCCCTCACCGCGCTCGCCATCGCGTCGATCGCCGCGGTGCCGAGCGTCGCGCACGCCGATGGTGCCGCGAGCCCTTCGCATGCTGACGCGCTCTTCCGCGAAGGGCGCACGCTGCTCGATGCCAAGCGCTACGACGAGGCTTGTCCGAAGCTCGCCGCGAGCCAGAAGGAAGATCCCGGCGCAGGTACGCTTCTCGCGCTGGCGCTCTGCCACGAAGGCCAGGGCAAGACGGCGACGGCGTGGAGCGACCTCAACGAGGCCGCGGCGCTCGGGAAGAAGGTCGGTCGGAACGATCTCGCGGCCGCCGCACAGAAGCGCGCGCAGGCCATGGAGCCGCTCCTCTCGCGGCTCGTCGTCCGTGTTCCGCACGCGGACGATGC
>JAYTZB010001647.1:0-2754 GCA_043742085.1 Polyangiaceae bacterium | reverse complement strand
TGATCTCGGCGTACATCTCGGACTTACCGGTGCGGAGGACGTTGGGGACGCCTTGCGGCGCATCGCTGGGCGGTGGGTAGCGACGCCGTAGCTCCCACGCGTATTCGACCATCTTCGGATCGCCGTGCGCCACGGCGAGCTGGTCCGACTTCCCGGTGTCGTCGACGATCTCGATGGCGCACCAGTCGGCGAGCTTCGGGACGAGGATGGTGGCGAGCCGGGCGAGCGTGGCCTTGAAGTCGAGCGAGACCGCGAGCGCAGCGGTCGCTTCCGCCACGAGCGCGCGACGCTGCTCCTCTCGCTCGAGGCTGGCGCGGGCCTCCTCGGCGACGAGCCTCGCGTAGCGATCGCGGTCGAGACGCTCCGCGCGCAGGAGCGCCTGCGCGCAGTGCTGCGTGAACGTCTCGACGAAGGTGCGCGTCTCGGGCGCGAACCGCCGGGCCTTGTGGTAGCCCATGGCCAGGAGCCCGATGCGCCGTCCCTCGACGACGAGCGGCAGGCTCCAGAAGGCCTCCGCGCGTGGTCCTTCGCTCGGCATGCTGGAGATCGCGGGGATCTTCCGCGCGTACTCCTCGGCGGTCTCGACCCACATCGCGCTGCCCGACTCGAAGGCCGTCCAGGTTGGATTGGTCGAGCCCATGTCGATGGTGTCGATCTTCTCGAGGATGGCGTCGGAGACGCCGCTCGATCCGATGAGCTCCAGCGACTTCTCGTCGTCGTCGAGCACGTAGAGCGTGCACGTGTCGGCGCCCATCGCCGGCGGCCCGCGCTCGACCACCACGGCGGCGACCTCCTCGCGCGTCGTCGCGCCGGAGAGATCGGACGCCACGGTGGAGAGGATCTCGAGCCGGCGGCGCAGCCAGACCTCGCGTGCGAAGCTCTCTGCGCGATCGAGCGCCTGCGAGGCCTGCCCGGCGATGGTGTCGAGGAGCCCCTTCTCGGTGGCGTCGAAGGTGCGATCCTCGCGAAAGCGAAACGCGATGGCGCCGCGTTTTCGACCCTCCACCCGCAGCGGCATCGCCATGCGGCGCTTCGAGAGCACGCGCTGATCGGCGGCGAACGCGTCCGCGAGATCCGCGTCGAGATCGCTGTCGCCGTCCGTGTCGCCGGCCTGGCTCGCGATGCGCACGAGCGCTCCCTCGTCGTCGATGCGGCCCATCGCGCCACGGAGAGCGTCGAGCGCCTCGATGCCGCGACCCACCACCACCGCGGCGACCTCGTCGGGCGTGCGCGCGGCAGCGAGACCGTTCGTGAGCTCTCGCAGGCCCGCGACGCGCGCGCTCGCCACGGCGCTGCGTCCTTGCTCGGTGCGTACGAGGCCGACGATGCCGATCAGCACCGCGCCTTCGAGCGCGAACATGCCGGTCTGCATGACATGGATGGTGGTGAGCGACGCCTCGAACGGCGCACCGAGGAAGAAGTAGTTGGCGGCCAGCGCCGACAGGAGGACCGCGGCGACGCCGGTGCGCCGGCCGCCGTACCAGACCGCGAAGACGACGACGATGAAGTAGAGGAGAAACGGTAGCTCCACACCGATGGGCGGGAACACCACCTTCAGCGCGGTCAGGACCGCGACCAGGCCGATGGTCGCGAGATAGGGAGCAGGGCGATACCGCAAGGGCTCCGCATTCTAATCGAACCGGCGCGAGCACGCGATGTCTCACCTTCGCGGGAAGGCTTCGACGGCCGCCCGGCGGGCTCGAAATTGCACGCGCACGGCAGTCTCTGCCGACCGCGTCGGCCGGAGCCGCGCGGCCAGTGCTGGCCGCCTCGTCGCCTTTGCTTTCTGAGAGGGTCGCTTCGCGTCATGACCGATCGCTGGGTGCTCATCGTCGACGACGACCACGAGATGGCGCTGGCCGTCGCCGACATCCTCAGGAGCGGCGACACGCGCTGCGAGCTCGTGACGTGCGGCGCCTCGGCGCTCGAGGCGTGTCGCCGGTTCTCGTTCGACGTCGTGGTCAGCGACATTCGCATGGCGGGCATGGACGGCCTGGAGCTGATGGCGCACCTCCGGCAGATGCAGCCGGCCCTTCCTGTCATCCTCGTGACGGCGGAGGGCTCGATCGGCGGCGCGGTCGAGGCCGCGAAGCACGGCGCGTTCCAGTACCTCGTCAAGCCGTTCGACGGCAACGAGCTGCGAGGCGTCGTCGACGAAGCCGTTGCCCGGCATCCGCGGTCGCTGCGAGCGTCGCCGGAGTCTCTCGTCGAGTCCGGCATGAGCGAGCTGCTCGGGAGCAGCGCGGCCATGATGAAGCTGCGCGAGAAGATCCACCTCGTCGCCGCAGCCAGCTCACCGGTCCTCGTGATGGGCGAGACCGGCACCGGCAAGGAGCTCGTCGCGCAGGCGATCCATCGCTGCAGCCCGCGTCACGCTCGACCGTTCGTCACCGTCAATGCGGCGGCCGTTCCCGAGTCGCTCCTCGAGAGCGAGATGTTCGGTCACGTTCGCGGCGCCTTCACCGGCGCGACGCAGACCCACCGCGGGCTCTTCAACGAGGCGAACGGCGGCACGCTCTTCCTCGACGAGATCGGCGACATGCCGCTGGGGCTCCAGTCGAAGCTGCTCCGGGTGCTCCAGAGCGGCGAGGTCCGCTCGGTCGGCAGCGGCCGGCTCGACTGCGTGAACGTCCGCGTCATCGCTGCGACGCATCGGAGCTTGCCCGAGCTCGTGAAGGAGGGCCGCTTTCGCGAGGACCTCTATTACCGGCTCGACGTGATCAGCATCAAGGTGCCGCCCCTCCGCGCGCGCAA
>JAYTZB010001646.1:0-3671 GCA_043742085.1 Polyangiaceae bacterium | reverse complement strand
GTCGCCGCCTTCGCGACGACGAAGTTCGTGTCCGCGGTCTGCAGATCGGCTGCGGAGGCGAGTGACTGATCGAAGAGCGCCTTGGAGCGCGCTGCGGAGAGCTCGGCGTCCTTCTGCTGCGCCTCGGCGCGCGTCACGCCCGCCTTCGCCGAGAGATAGTTCGCATTGGCCTGCTCGACGGCGGCCTTGAAGAGCTCGGGATCGAGCTTCGCGAGGAGCTGCCCCTTCTTCACGCTGCTGTTGAAGTCGGCGTTGAGCTTCTGGATGCGTCCGCTCACCTGCGCGCCGATCTGGACGGTGACGGTTGCCTGCAGCGTGCCGCTGGCCGTGACCTTCGCGACGATCCGCTTCTTCTCGACCGGCGCGGTCTTCCAGCCGAGCTCGGGAGCGGCATGCGACTTCTGCCAGCGCCAGATCCCGTAGCCGCCGCCCGCGAGGACGACGAGCACCACCAGCCAGGGAATGAGCTTCTTCATGGGGAGCCGGCACACCGCGCGAGAGCGAAAAGCGCGTCGAGCCGCGCGCTGACCACGTCGAACTCACGGAGGGCCAGCGAGATCTCGGCTTGCCGCAGCGCGGCCGCCGCGATGACGAGCTCGAGGCTCGTGCCTTGTCCAGCACGGTACCCAATCTGCGTGAGCTGGTCGACCTCGGCTGCGAGGTCGCGGGTTTGTTGGGCCACGTCGCGCGAGGCCTCGGCCACCGAGATGCTGCGGCGCGCCTGCTCGATCTGCACGGTGGCCGTGCGCGTGGCAGCCTCGAGCGCGTATCCAGCCTCGTCGCGCAGGGCCCGGTTGCTGCGAAGCGCGCCGTAGCGAGCGCCTCCGTCCCAGATCGGCACGCTCAGCACTGCCGTGATGCTCCACGTCGCCGGCAGGCTGGCGCCGCCGGTGTCCTGCGTCGACGTCGCGTAGTTGCTGTTCGCGGAGAGCGTCGGCAGGAAGCCGAGCTCGACGTTGTGGACGTTGCGCTCGGCGATCTCGATGCGCTTCTGCGCTGCCGCGATGTCAGCGCGCTCCGCGAGCGTGCCGATGGCGGGGCACGTCCGCTGCGCGCTCGCGATCACGTCGTCGAGCTTCACGGCTGCCGGCACCCCGACCTGCTCCGGGATCCCCACCGCGAGGCCGAGCGCCTCCCGCGACTTCCGCAGCGACTCGTCGCCTGTGACCAGCGTGGCGCGCGCGGAGGACACATCCTGATCGGCGCGCACGACGTCGAGCCCGGTCGCGACGCCGAGGCCCTTCTTTCGCGCCGTCAGCTCGCGTCGCTCGAGGGCGGTCCGCAGGCCGATGCGATTCAGCTCCGCGATCCGCTCGGAGGCCACCACCGCGACGATCGACGTCGCGACCTGCAGCGTGATCACGCGCGTCGTGTCCTCGGCGGTGAGCGACTGCGCCTTGACCGCCTCCTTGGTGGTCTTGATGGTGTGCCACGCCTGCACGTTGACGAGCGACTGCGACGCCGACACACCGAAGCTCACGAAGTCGCCAGCCGGCGTGTCGATGGTGCGGCCGTCGGCGGTCTGGGTCTGTCGGGTGAGCAGCTGGTGCGGGAGGCTCGCCGCCGCGTTGATGGTCGGAAGCACCGCGGCGAGCGCGGTCCGCGTCTGCGCCTCGGCGCGACGGACCTCGGCGTAGGCCGTCGCGAGGTCGGTCGAACGTGCGCGCACGAGCTGCGTCGCCTCCTGCCACGAGGCGATCATTCGCTTCGCGGGCACCGCCGGCGCGAGCATGGGGTCGTCGACGACGGGCGCGTTCGGCAACGTGATCGGAATCGCCGCCGGCGCTCCGGGAGGGCGGTCCGGGAGGGGCTGGGGCGCCTGGCCCGGCCGGGGCACCGTCTGCGCTCTGGCGCTCGACGGCAAGGACGCGACCGCGATCAGCGCGAACGCGAGGAAGCTGCGCGCTCCACGCGACGGACGAGGGTGCACCGCAGGATTCGACGCGACGCGAACGGGTTGCTCAAGCACAATCCGACGAAATACCACGCGGCTCCGACGAAGCCTGCGATTCCAGGGACGAGAGAGCGCGCAGCTCAGCCGCGTCGGAGACCGGTGGCGTTGGCGAGCAGGAGGTCTTTCAGCTCCTGGGCGCGCTCGCGAGCCACGGGCACGTGAACGCCGGGTTGCCCGACGGCAGCGCCCACGAGCAGGCGCGTGTCGCTCCCGTCGCGTTCGAACTCCTTCACGAACATCGGATTGACGAGCCAGCTTCGATGTACGCGCGTGAGGCTTCGTCCGAACGACGCCTCGATCGCGGCGAGCGAGAGATCGAGATCGAACGTTCCATGCGGCGTATGCACGAACGTCAATCGATGCGACGCCTCGAAGGCCCACACCTCGTCGGCATCGAGGAACACGAGGCTCTTCTTGCGCCGCGCGACGATGCGCTGCGGCGGCGCGGTGGTAGCGACCCGCGTCGGCTTCCGCTCGGAGATGCGCTTCAAGCAATGCTCGACGCGCTCCTCGGTGAACGGCTTGAGGAGGTAATCGAGGACGCCGAGCTCGAACGCCTCGACGGCGTGCTCCTTCGAGGCGGTCGCGAGGACCACGTGAGGCCCCTCCGCGCCCTTCGGGATCAGACGCACGATCTCGAGGCCCTCGCGGTCTCCCGCGCCGAGCTGCACGTCGACGAACACCACGTCGAGCTGCACGCGGTCGGGCGACGTCAGCGCCTGACGCGCGTCGTCGGCGGTGCCCACCGCGCCCACCACCTCGGCGAGGCCGGAGCCCTCGAGGAGCTCGACGAGGTAGTTACGCGCCGGCCACTCGTCCTCGACGACGAGCGCGCGCAGCCGCGGCGTGATGGCAGCCGTGCTCACGAGGCCCTCACGTCGACCGGCCACGCGACGACGGCGTTGGTGCCCTCGGACGAGGAATCGATGGCGAGGCTCGCGCGCGGATCCTTCAGCGAGAGCCGGCGCCGCACGGCGTCGAGCCCGAACGCGCCCGAGCGCGCGGGGCGATCGCCGATGCCCGGCCCGTTGTCGGAGATGGTGCACCGCAGCATGTGATCGGCGTCCTCGAGACGGACCTTCACGATCACCTCGCCGCCTTCACCACGCGCGAGGGCGCCGTGCTTCACCGCGTTCTCGACCAGCGGCTGGAGCAGCAGGCGCGGCACCTCGAGCTGCGACGCGAGCGGATCGACGTCCCACTTGAAGGCGATCGCGCCGGCGTAGCGAGCCTCGAGGATGGCGGCATAACGCTGGAGCCATTCCACCTCGGCGCCCACCGCCTGCATCTCGTCGTCGCGCGTCGCGTCGCGCAGGAGATCGCCGAGCGCGGCGAGGAGCCGGCGCGCCGCGCGCGGATCCTCGGTGACGAGCCCCGCGATCGCGTTCAACGTGTTGAGGAGGAAGTGCGGCTCGAGGTGCGCACGAAGGCGCGCGAGGTCGGCCTCGCTCTTGAGGCGCTCGGCCTCGAGCGCGTGATTCCGCGCGTCCTCCACCGCGAACGGGTAGACGAACGCGAGCGCCCAGATGCCGAAGTTGAACTGGCCGAAGAGAAAGCCCCACGCGGCGGATCGCCAGGGAGCGACCACGGGTCCGGGGCGCAGCCGGAACTCGGGATAGATGTCGCCGAGCTTCCAGAAGACGAGCCCGAAGAAGATCCCGAGCACCCCGGCGATGGCCGCGCCCATCACCAGCGTGGCGACCGACCCGAGGCGCTT
>JAYTZB010001645.1:0-4101 GCA_043742085.1 Polyangiaceae bacterium | reverse complement strand
GCCTCGAGATCGGGGAGACCGCGTCCCGCGACGTCGATCTCGCCCGCCATCGGCTCCTCGAGGCCGATCAGGAAGCGGAGCAACGTCGACTTTCCGCAGCCGCTGCCGCCGAGGATCGCGAACACGTCGCCGCGACCGACCTCGAACGTCAGGTGCTGCTGGAGGATGACGTCGCCCCACCCGATGGTGAGGTCGTCGACCTTGATGATCGGCTTCTCGGCCTTGGCGCGGCTGCGCCTGGGCATCGCGCGATTGACGCGCACGAGGCTCGACCGCTGCTGCGCAGAGGCGTGCGGACGAACGAGCGGTTGGATTCGGGCGGTGCCAGCCATCAGATGTTGAAGACCCGGAAGATGACGGTGAAGAGCGCGTCGATCATCACGAGCGCGAAGAGCGACGTGACGACGGTGGAGGTGGTGCGCTTGCCGACGCCCTCGGCGCCGCCCGAGGCGGCAAAGCCTTGCTGGCAAGCGATGAGCGCGATGGCGATCGAGAACACGACGCTCTTCCCGAGGCCGGACAGGACGTCCATGCCGTGCACCGACTTGAGCGTCTCGATCAGGTAGCCCTGCGTCGTGAGATCGAGGTCGGTGATGCCGACCATGAGACCGCCCGTGATGCCGATGAAGTCGGCGAGGAGCGTGAGGAACGGCATCACGAGCATCAGCGCGACGATGCGCGGGACGACGAGCCAGCCGAAGGGCGTGAGGCCCAGCGTGCGGAGCGCGTCGACCTCCTCGTTCACCTTCATCGAGCCGATCTCGGCGGCGAAGGCGGCACCGGAGCGGCCGCACACGATGATCGCGGTCATGAGCGGCGCGAGCTCGCGCGTGAGCGAGATGCCGACGAGGTCGGCAACGTAGATGTTCGCGCCGAACATCTTGAGCTGCTTCGCCGACTGGAAGGCCATGACGAAGCCGACGAGGAAGTTGATGAGAATGACGATGGGGACGGCGTCGGCGCCGGTCTTCTCCATGAGCGGCGCCACCTCTTTCCAGTGACCCGCGCGCGGGTGTCGGATGAGGGTGATTCCGGCGAGGACCATGCTGCCGAAGAAGTCGAGGATGCCCTTGGCCTCCTGGCCGACCTCCACGGTGCCGCGGCCGACCTGCGCGATGGTGCCTTCGGGCTTGCGCTTCTTCTTCTTGGCGACGCCGTCGTGGCCCGAATAGAGGTTGACGATGGTCTCGACGCGCTCGTTGGCGCCGACGAGCTCCGCCTTCACGCCGCGCGTGGCGAGCTCGGTCCGCAGCTCGACGAGCAGCGCCATGATGCCGCCGTCCGCGGCGTGCACGCTTCGAAGGTCGAACTGCAGGGCGCCCGAGGCGTCGTTCGTCTCCTTCCGGAGGTCCTTCCAGATCGCCGCGGCGTCGTGCATGCGGAGATCGCCAGCGAGGCGGATGGTGCTGCCGTCGCGGACCACCTGGTAAACGTCGAGCGGTACCGACGAGCGCGACGAGCGCCCTTCGGCGCCCTCGGCATTGGCGTTACCTGGGGAGGGATTCGCGGCCACGCACACCACAAGCACACTTCGGGCCGCACGCTAGAGGTGCGGTAAGCTCGCGTACGCTGCGGCACGCTCCGGCGGCTGAACGCGAATCCATCGGCCTTTGTGGGACTGCAAACGGGACAATCGGCCACACAGAGACACCAATGGCCTGGCATCCCGAAGACGCGCGGTTCGGTCAGCTGATCCCGGGCTGCGTCGCCGTAGCCTTCGTGGGGAGAGCCCCGGCTCGCACCTCGCGCTCGTAGAGCCGGAAGGCGGCAACGAAGACGCTCATCACGATGGGCGCGATGATGAGCCCCGCGAGCCCGAACACCTCGATGCCTCCGAGGAGAGCGATCAGCGTGAGCAGCGGATGACCGTGGCCACGCGCGCCCACGATGCGCGGGCGGATCACGTAGTCCGCGAGCGACGTCACGATCAGCACGCCGTACGCCGCGAGGAGCACCGCGCGCAGCGGATGGCCATCCATGAGCAGGTAGCCCGAGAGCGGTACCCATACGATCAGCGTGCCGATGACGGGGAGGAACGAAGCGAGCGCGGTCGCCACGGCCCACGTCACCGGCTGCGGCACGCCGAGCGCTGCGTAGCCGATCCCGGCGAGCACGCCCTGGATGACCGAGGTGGCGAGCGTCCCCAGGAAGGCGTCGCGTCCGACCTCGCGCGCCTCCACGATGAGCGCGCGCGTGTGGCGCGGCTCGAGGGGCGCGATGCGCTCGATGCGACGCGCGAGGCCCGCGCCCTCCATCAGCACGTAGTACATGGTCATCAGCGCGACCACGAGCGCGAGGATGGCGTAGCTCGCCGTGCGCACGACGAGCGCCGCGAGCGTCGCCATGTAGCTGGCGGCCGCCTCGAGCTCGCTGCGGATCCACGTATAGAGGCGCTCGGTGTCGATGCCCATCTCCTGGACTGCATGCGCGCCTCGCTCTCCGATGAGGCCCGCCAGCGAGCCCGAGCTCCCGTGGGCATCGAGATGAGCGACGAGCTTCATCAGCTCGTTGGTCAGCGTGAGCAGAACCAGTGAACCGACCACGGCGAGGAGGAAGCCGCTGCCGAGCGTGACGAACGCCGCCGCCCACGTCCGGCGCTTCTCGCCGAACCGGCGCAGCAGAGCTTCGTACGGGCGATGCGCCGAGACGGCCATCACCACGCCGAGCAATATCGCCACCCACAGCGGATGTGCCACCCACGCTGCCGCGGCGAACGATGTGACCACCACGGCGACCAGCGCCCAGCGACGCGTCCTCGGAACGTACGAAGCAGCGTTGGGAAGGGTGGGCGACGTGGACATGCCGCGCAAGCGATCCGCATCGACAGACTCGGGAGGATCGACCGATTCGCGGGCCACGAGCTCTAGCAAGCGAAGCTCGTGCCTGGCGCGGCACGCACGGATGACCTGCGGAAGTTCGGCACACCCGCTGCTTATCGGTGGTCGGGTGCAGAGACAACCGCACCACCTTCAAGGAGAACGTTCGATGCGATCCCAAAAGCTCTTGCTCGTGAGCGCGACGATGCTCGCGTGCACCTCTCTCGCTGGCGTGTCCTTCGCCGACAACACGACGCCGCCGATGCCGACGCCAGCACCGGTGACCACCGGCGCAGGCAGCTCGACCACCGGGACGGGAGCGTCGACCGCCGGAACGGGAGCGTCGACCATGACGAGCCAGCCGGTGACCACCGCACCGTCGTCGACCCCGACGTCCACCACCACCACCACCTCTGCCGACGACGCCACGGCGTCTTCGTCTTCCGCGACCACCACACTGTCGCCGCCGCCGACCGGTGAGAGCGTGGTCGTCTACAACAAGCAGCGTCCCAACAAGGCGCTGCTCATCACCGGCTCGGCGTTCCTCGTCGGCACCTACGTCACGACGGCGGCGCTCGCCGGCGCGAACGGTCCGGACGCGGACAAGAACCTCTACATCCCGGTGGTCGGCCCCTGGCTGAACCTCGCCGATCGAACGACTGCGAACGGACGCGCGGGTGACACGCGCGACACGGTCCTCATCGCGGGTAGCGGTGTGCTCCAGGGTGCGGGCGCGGCGCTGCTGATCGCCAGCTTCTTCGTTCCCGAGAAGGTCCCGGCGGCGCGCATCTCGGCGGGCAACGTCAAGATGCAGCTCACGCCGACGGCCGGCCCGGGCGCCGGTGGCCTCGGCGCGATCGGGACGTTCTGATCGTCGAGAACGAACCGTCCAGCGCTGACGTGAAAGGCCTCGCGGGAGCGATTCCGCGGGGCCTTTCTGTGCGTTCACCACATTTGGATCCGGGTTCGATAGACTCGCCGCGGGGCTGTTGGACCAAGCACGATCAGTTTGGGTCGCGGAGCTCGCTGACCGCGGGGCGCTCGTGCGTCTGATCCGCGCAGCGTTGCTCCACGGCGTGGCGCCGGTCGAACTGCCGGACACGCACCTCGAAGCTGGCGTTCACGTCCTCCAGATCCGCGTGCGCGGGAGGGCGGTCGTCGTGCTCTCCGCGGAGCTGGCCGGTGAGACCGCAACGGGGTCGTTCGCCCTCCGTCTGATGCCGCTCGATCCGTCGCACATTCCCGAGCTCACCGCGATCACCGCGAGCGACGACGAGGACATCCC
>JAYTZB010001644.1:0-6620 GCA_043742085.1 Polyangiaceae bacterium | reverse complement strand
AGCTCGGCGGCGGTCACCTGGAACGCGCACGCTTCGTTGCGTCCGAGCCGCTCGTAGCTCCGCGCCACGGTGGTGGCGAGCACGAACGCGTCGTCGCGTGACATCGCGCTCGCCGCGAGGGCACCGCCGAGGATGCGCAGCGACGTCTCGCGGTCACCACGGCGCGCCGCGAGGTCGGAGCGACCGACGATGACATCGGCGTCGAGGGGGTCGCGCGTGGACCACTTCTCCAGCGTCTCGCTGAGCTCGTCGAGCTGACCGCCGAGCGCGAGCAGCTTCGTGAGCTCCTTGTGCTTGCTGCGCTCGTCGGGCGCGGCCTGCACCGCGGCACGGGCGAGCGCGATGCGCTCCGACGACACGGCCGGCGTCGGGTCTGTGGAGATCGACGCCTTGCGCACGAAGATGCGACGCATGAGCTGGCCGGGACCGCGGAAGCGTCCCAGCGACGGCGACAGCGGATCGCCGAGCGCGGAGGGCTGTACCGACTTGGTGGCGGGAGCGGCCTCTGCCTGTTGCTGCGGGCCGCGCGTCGCCGCGGGCGCGGGATTCGAGGGCGGCGCCATCGAGGGCTTCGCAGAAGGGCGACGGGACGCCGAGGCGCCGCGATCGAAGCTCTCCTCGGCCGCTCCTGCGCCGTGACCGAGAGAGCCGAAGCCACCGCCACCGTTTCCGGTGCCGCTCAGGCCCAGGCCGGCGGCGCCGAAGCTGTCCTTCTTCGCCTCGTCCCGCGGAGACTCCTTGGCGTCGAAGGGGTTGGTGCCGAGATCGTCCGCGCCGTCCGCCGAGGCGACGGCGGAGAGCCCGACGAGCCCGCCAGAGGGATCGCTGCCGCCGCCCTTGCCCTTGGCGGGCGACAGGGTGGTGACGAGCGCGACCTGCGCTGCGTAGTCGCCCGTCCACTGCGTTCCGTGATCGACGCGGTCGATCCCGAACGCCTTGAACATGGCCTCGCTCTCGAGGACCAGCAGCGACGTGAAGCGCGAAGGCACCGAGAAGCGTCGCGAGAGCGCGACGAGCTCGGACTTCTGGGCATCGGTGGCATCGCGCTCGCGGTCGGCGATGCGCGCCGCTGCGAAGAGACGCGGTACGAACGCATTGCCCGCGTCGGTGGTGGCCTTGACGTCGATCGGGTACCTCGCCTCGAACGGGTCGCCGCCTACCTTGCCGCGCAGGATGATGTCGCCCTTCACCGCATCGCCCGACAGCCGCGCCGTCACGATGGTCTCGGAGCCCGCGCGGAGCGGAGGCAGCGAGGCGGGCGCCATCTCGCGGAGACCCGCGGGCAGCACCACCTCGACGTCGCGGAGCGTGGTGCCGTAGGTCGCGTTCAAGACCTCGAGCGCCGTGGACTCGAGGCCCTGGCCGGGCTGGTACGGCACGACCACGCCGCCGCCGCCGCGCGCGATCTCACCGAGCAGCGTCACGTCGGCATCGGCGCCGATCGGCACCGCCACCACCGCGGCGCGGGCTTCGCTCATCGCGTCGCCGACCTCGGTCGCGATGCGGCCGTTCGAGCGATAGCCCGCGGTCGCGACGCCGTCGCTGAGCACGACGATGCGAAGGTCGCGATCCTTGTCGTGCCCGGCCGCCTGCGCGGCGCTGCGAACGGCGCCGACCAGATCGCTCGCGCCGTCGGGCGTGAGCGCCGCGAGGAACGCGTCGACATCGTGCGCGGCCGGAGCGCCGGGGGCGACGAAGCCGCCGGGCATGGCCTTGCAGCCGACGTCGCATGCGAGGACGGTCAGTCGATCGCGACGGTCCATCTCCTGCGCGATCTGGACCGCGAGGCGCTTGGCGCGTGCGAAGCGCTCACCGAACATGGCGCGTCCCACATCGAGGACGACCACCTGGTCACGCGGCTTCGTGTCGGTCCACTTCGGGAGCTTGGGCCGCAGCGCGATGGCGACGAACGGATCGTTGCCGATGGTGTCGGCTTCCTTCTTCGCATCCTTCGCATCCTTCGCGGAGGCGGAGGCGGACGGGACCGGAGCGAGCGGCGCGGCCACGGCGACCGGCGGCGCGCTGTACGCCCACACCGACGCATCGGTCGCGCGGTCGTCGAGGCCGTACTCGATGGCGAGATCGCCGGACGGAGTGAACGCGGTCATGCTCGCGTCGAGGCGCTCCACCGCGCCCTCGGTCTTCTTCGCCAGCTCGTAGCCGCGGGCGCGGACTCCGGTCTTCGCGTCGTGACCGAGGACCTGCGCATCGACATTGAAGCTGTCGATGGTGAGCTTGCTCGAAGAGCCTTGCGGCAGCGGATAGACGTAGCGGCGCACGCCCGACACCGGCGCGACGGTCTCCGTGTACGCGATGACGACGCGACGCGAGCCCTTCTTCGGGATAGGGAAGATCTTGAGCTCGAAGCGGCCGCCGCGCGCCCACTCGAGGAGGGCCGGGTCGTGCCAGGGACCGGGAACCCAGACGAGCTCCTCCTTCGGTCGAGGCTGCTGCGGGGCGGCGTTGTGGATGGCGCCGCGCCAGATGGCGGCCGCCTTGGCCTTGTCGATGAACTCGCCGTCGACGAGCGCGCCGTCCACCTCGAGCGCGAGGCGCTCGATCTGCGCGCCGTGCGGCAGCGGGAAGCGATAGATGCCCTCGAGCTCGTCGCTCGTGTCGTTGGAGAAGGTCTCGTCGATCTCGGTGCGCGCGACGTTGCCGGCGATGCGGATCTTCACGCCGTGCTTCGCGAGATGGACCGCGTGGTCCTTCTCGTCGGTGCGCCCTGGACGCCGGGCGCGCAGCTCGCCGAGACCGCTCGCAGGCGCCTCGGTGTCCTCGTTGTGCGTGGCGATCAGCTGCTCGCCGAACGCCGCGCGCTGCGCGAGGTCATTGGCCGGCGCGACGTCGATCCTGCCGTCCCTGGAGACGACGCCTTCCTGTCCCGCCGACACGTGCTGGGGCGCGCCCGACGACGACACCACCTCGACGTCACCGCGGAGGACCTCGACGTTCATGCGGTCGGCGGCGGCGGTGACCGCGAGCTTCGTGCCGAGCACGTTGATGGTGCCGGTGGGCGTCTTGATGCGCGCGCTCGGGGCCCCGTCGACGTGTGCGACGTCGGCGATCAGCGCGCCGTCGTCGAGGGTCACGGTGCGAGGAGCGTTGTCGATGGTGAGCTCGGTGGCGCGATCGAGGACGACGAAGCTGCCGTCGTCGAGCTCGATGCGCGCGCGCGTGCGAGCGTCGGTCGAGAGGTGCATGCCGACCTTGATCTCGGCGCCGTCACCGAGCTCGGCTTTGCCGGAGGGCGTCGTCACCGAGAGGCCGCCGGTCTTGTCGGCGCCGCTGCGCGCGATCTTCGCGACCTTGCCGTGCCACGCGCGCTGCGCGGCGAGCTCGGGTGAGCGCTGGTGATCGGCGAGCTTGAAGCCGATCACGGTGCTGGCGCCGACGCTCGCGCATGCCGCGAGGAGCAGCCAGAGTGCTTTCTTGCCAGGACGCTTGCGCGTGCGCGGTGTCGAGGCGGCGGAAGCGGACGCCGAAGCAGAGAGAGAAGCGGAAGGAGAAGCGGAAGGAGAAGCGGAAGGAACAGCCGGAGCAGATGCAGATGCCGACGCCACCGCCGCGGGTGGTCCGGATGCCGAGGCCGAGGCCGATGCAGTTGGCGACGGCACCGACGCTGCAGCGCGCGCCGCGGCCTCGTTGGCCTCACGGATGCGCGTCTCGCTGATGCGCTCGCCGTACGTCGCCTGCACCGACGTCTCTCCCGCGAGCGCGGTGAGCCGTCCGGCGACCTCCGGCGTGTACTCGAAGTCCTCGCCGGCGCGGCCCATCAGGCGCACCACGTTCTCGAGATCGTGCCGCGCATCGCGACACGAGTCGCACGTGGCGACGTGCTCCTTGAGCGAATCCGAGGCCGTGCCCTCGAGGATCCCGACGAGGTCTTCATGGAACCGCAGACAGGTCGTATCGCTCATCGCTTCTTCTCCTCTTGAACGAGCTGGCTGACGCCACGCGCGACGCGCTGGCGGGCCGTCTCGAGATCGATCCCGCATGCCTCGGCGATCTGCGCCGCGTCGAGCCCTCCCACGACGTGGAGCACCACCGCCTCGCGCTCGGTCGGCTTCAGCTTTCCGATGGCGGTGCGCGCGATGGCTGGCTCGCGGGCGGTCTCCCGCGTGGTCGCGGGAGCTGCCTTCGGCTCGGGTGCGTCCCCCGCGCCCCACGCCGCCGTCGTGCGGATGGGAAGTCGCGAGTGATTCGAGAGCTGGTTCGCGCATGCCACGCGCGCGAGAGCGAGCAGACGCACGAGCGTGCTCTTGCCGTCCTCGAACGCGGCGGTCGCGGCATCGCGGGCAACGCGCTCGAGCGCGCGCTCGGTGGCGGCGGCGTCGCCCAGCAGCGCCATGCAGACGCGCGCGACCACCGGCCCGTGCTCCTGCAGCGCGGCGCTCGCCCCGGTGCCCGAGCGCTCGTCTGCCTGATCCCCCGCGGCCATGACCGATTCGACTCCCCTCGCGTGCGTCCTCATGACAGCCCCTTCGGACGCCTGGGCGAAGCGAAAGTTTTGGAGTTTCGACGGAAAGGCAGAGATCGGACGCGGGCGCACGCCGCTCGCCGTACCTGTCACACCTCGCTCACGCGTGGATCAGGACGTCGTTCCGGGAGGCTTCGATCCGAACGCCAGCCGCGTCTGCTCCATCGCGCCCGGCACCTTCTCGGCCTCGGCATCGAGGAACACGCGCTCTCGTTCGAGGTCGGCCTCGAGCACGTCCTGGTTGTCGTACGCGAACGCGAGGGCGCACAGCACCTTGGCGGGCCCGAGCGCGGGGTAGCGCTTCACGAGTGTTTCGACGGTCACACCCTTGCGATGCCACGCCCAGAGGCGACGAACCGGAACCTTCGTACCGCGGACGAGAGGGCTACCAGCGAGGAGGTCCGGTCGCGCCTCGACGTGGGGATGGTGAACGCGAATGGGCGGGAGCTCGGCCATGACCCTTGCTGGCGTAGCTGAAGGCGATGGAAACGAAAAGGGAACGGAGCTTTTGGCTGCCGTTCCCTCTCGCACGCGCTCTGGCGCTCTCGCGCTGCACATGTGGAATGTGTCGTCTTGCGTCCGCCCCCCACGGGGCTCACTCGGAGGCGCCCTCCTTCGGCTCACCGCTCTTCGGCGGCGAGACGTTGGGGTTACGGGGACCGCGGCCGCGGCGGACGTGCGGGGCGACTCCGCCCTTGCGTCCCGCGTTGCGGGCCTCGTCGCTCGAGAACTGATGGGCCGTGCCTGCAGCGTGCGCGGCCTTGCCGCCCTTGCTGGCAATCTCGCTCACCTTGGATCGGTCCATGGCCGCGAATCCGCGCGGCCGGCGGGGCTTCTGCTCGGGAGTGCTCGAGCCGGACGCCGAGGCATCCGACGCGGGGGCATCCGTTGCCTCACGGGTCGAAGAGGTGTTGGTCGTGGGATCGAGAACCGGATTCATGACGTGCTGCTCCTGCTGAAGGTGGACGGACGTTCGCCTTTCCCCCGAGTGGGCAGCGGAAACCAGTTCCGGAGCTCCTCGAAGGAGGAGACGCGCGAGGCGCCCCTGTTGTTCCGATGCGGCTCACCCGCATCGCGTAGCTGGGTTTGTTGGGGGGGGGTTGGAAGTGGACGAGGTTGCGGGACTTGCGGGACTAACTAGTTGAGGACGCGCTGCGAGAGGTGACGAACGGCCTCTGCCGTCGCCTTCTCGATCTGCGCCTTCGCCTCGGACGGGCTCACGGCCTCGTCCACGAGAATGCCGAGCTGACCGTCCTTGGCGAAGAAGCCGCCTGCCGTGCCCTCGCCGTCCTTCTCGAACGACAGGGACTGCACGGCGAGGTCGAAGACCTGGCCCCCGACCACGACGCGCACGACGCCGAGCAGGCGACCCGAAACGTCGGGGTTGTTCTGGGCTGCGTTTTGCATGTCTTGGAACCTAAGAACGATTCCAGGTTGCGCAAGTCCAGATTTCTCAACAAATTCGCGGGATTTTGCGACAGCTCCGCCGCTGGAGCGCAACCCGGGGCGGCCCTCGATCCTTCCGTGACGAGCGAGCTACGGGTGATCTACGTGCCGGCTTGCCGTTGGGTTTCGGCCATTTCGTGCGAGCGCGAGCGGTGTATCCTCGCCACCCCGACCGGCCCGAGGAGAAAAGAACGTGCAGGCAGCCAACCCCCTCCGTCGTGGACTGGTCGAGGATCGGACCGGCGACGCATGCGCCGTCGTCATCTTCGGAGCGTCCGGCGACCTCACGCGGCGCAAGCTGATGCCCGCGCTCTACAACCTCGCCGTCAGCCGTTCGCTGCCGAGCGGCTTCGGGGTCATCGGCGTCGCTCGCCGCGAGAAGTCGCACGAGCAGTTCCGCGCCGAGATGAAGGAAGGCGTCAGCTCCTTCTCGCGCCGGAAGCCCATCGACCCCGCCATCTGGCAGGACTTCGAGCGCGGCGTCTCCTACGTCGCCGGGACGTTCGAGAACCCGAAGACGTACACCGACCTCAAGGCTCACCTCGAGCAGCTCGACACCGAGCGCGGCACCGCGAAGAACCGCCTCTACTACCTCGCGGTCTCGCCCAACGAGTTCGCCGTGATCATGAAGAACCTGAAGGAGGCTGGCCTCGTCGCGCCGCCCCCCTCAGGTGCCGGCGGTGCCGGCGGTGCC
>JAYTZB010001643.1:0-1868 GCA_043742085.1 Polyangiaceae bacterium | reverse complement strand
GCTGGCGGCACCGGTCTCAAGGTGTCCGGCAACCCGCTCCAGAGCGGCGTTCGCCTCGTCGTCGACGGCAAGGAGCTCGGCCCGCTCCCGCAGGAGATGCACGACCTCCAGCCCGGCACGCACACCGTCAAGGTGGTGGGCAGCGATCGCTACCAGCCGTTCGAGAAGACCATCGACGTCAAGCAGGACGAGATGAGCGACCTCGGCACCATCGCGCTCAAGGTCCTCAAGGGCAAGGCGACCATCCAGCTCGGCACGCCGGGCGCGAAGGTCTACCTCGTCTCCGGGACGAACCGCAAAGAGGTCCCGCAGTTCCCGATCGCGATCGACTTCGATCCGAACGAGAAGTGGAACCTCGAGGCGAAGATGCCCGGCATGGACGACTACGCCCAGCCGATCAGCTTCGACGACGGTCAGGCCGAGAAGACGATCGTGGTGACGCTCGCGCCGAAGGGCACGAACGCGGCAACGACGGCGCCCGTCGTCCGAGCCCCCACGTTCACGGCTCCGCAGCCCGCGGTCGTCGCCGCACCGAAGGAGCCGGTCGCCGCGAAGGAGCTGGCCGCGCCCAAGGAGCCGGTCGCCGCGAAGGAGCCGGCCGCGCCGAAGACCCCTGCCCCGGCCGCGGCCGCCGGCGGAGAGTGCTTCCTCAACATCAACTCGCGCCCCGCCTCGACGGTCCTCCTCGACGGCAAGCCCCTCGGCCCGACCCCGCGCGTGAAGGTCTCCGTCACGCCCGGCACGCACACCGTGCTGTTCGTGAACGCCGAAGAGTCGCTGAAGAAGTCGGTCTCCGTCACGGTCGCGGCCGGTGAGACCAAGGCAGTCTCGGCCAAGCTCCGCGACTGAAACGACGTATCCTCACAGCTGATGAGCGACCGAGCGAGCATCCTCGTCGTCGATGACGAGCCGGGGCTGCGCGAGATGCTGTCGATCCTTTTTCGGCGGGAGCGCTACGACGTCACGGTCTCGCCGGGGTTCGTGACGGCACGCGAGGCCATCCGCAACGCGCCGCACGCGTTCGGCGTGGTGCTCACCGATCTCATGATGCCGGACGGCTCCGGCCTCGACATCCTCTCGCTCGCCAAGCAGCGAAGCGCCGAGACCGAGGTCATCGTGATGACCGCGCACTCGAGCGTCGAGACCGCGATCGAGGCGATGAAGCGCGGCGCCTACGACTTCGTCACGAAGCCGTTCGCCACGTCCGAGCTGCGCGCGCTGGTCTCGAAGGCCTTCGAGAAGAGCGCGCTGGTCGCAGAGAACGTCCGCCTGCGCGCGCAGGTCGAGCGCAACAACCCCAAGGATCTTCTCGGCCACTCCCAGCCGATGCGCCAGATCCTCGACCTCATCACGCGCGTCGCCGCGAATCGCAGCACCGTGCTCATCACCGGCGAGAGCGGCACCGGCAAGGAGCGCATCGCGCGCGCCGTGCACGACATCTCGGATCGCAAGGGCCAGCCGTTCCTCGTCGTGAACTGCGGCGCCATCCCGGAGGCGCTCGTCGAGAGCGAGCTTTTCGGCCACGAGAAGGGCGCGTTCACCGGCGCCTCGTCGCGGAAGCTCGGCATCTTCCGCGAGGCCGACGGCGGCACCGTGCTCCTCGACGAGGTCGGCGAGCTGCCGCTCGGCGTCCAGGTGAAGCTCCTGCGCGTCCTCCAGGAGAAGAAGGTGCGCGGGATCGGCGAGTCGAACGAGAGCACCATCGACGTGCGCGTGCTCGCGGCGACCAACCGCGTCGTCGAGGAGGACGTGAAGGCCGGCAAATTCCGGCAAGACCTCTACTACCGGCTGAACGTGATCCGCATCGAGGTGCCGCCGCTGCGCGTGCGTCGCGAGGACGTCGGCGAGCTCGCGAAGCACTTCCTCGA
>JAYTZB010001642.1:0-1891 GCA_043742085.1 Polyangiaceae bacterium | reverse complement strand
AAGCGCCTCTTCTCGTTGCTCTATCCGCTCGGGCTCGTCGCGCTCCTCTATGACGGCATGCGCTTCGTGAAGGACGTGGGCGTCACGCCGGACCGGCTCCACATCTGCGATCTCCGGGCCATCGACATGAGCATCGCCAGCGTGTCCATGAACGGCACGCGCGGCACCGTGCACGAGTGGCTGCAGGCGCACGCGTCGCTCGGCCTCGATGTCCTCTTCGCGATCCCGTACGGCACGTTCATCTTCGTCACGCTCGGCTTCGCGATCTTCATCTACACGAAGGATCCGTCGGTGGTCCGCCGCTTCGGCTGGACGTTCCTGCTCGTGAACCTGGCGGGCTTCGTCACGTATCACCTCTATCCCGCAGCGCCGCCCTGGTACTTCCACGCGCACGGCTGCGCGGTCGACCTCGGCGCGCACGCGAGCGAGGGACCGAACCTGGCGCGCGTCGATGCGTGGCTGGGCGTCCACTACTTCGGCTCGATGTACGGCCGCTCCAGCGATGTCTTCGGTTCCGTCCCGTCGTTGCATGTCGCGTATCCCATGCTGGTGGTGTTGAGCGGGTGGCGGGTCTTCGGGGGCATCGCCAAGGGGCTGTCGCTCGTGTTCCTGGTCTCGATGTGCTTTGCCGCGGTGTATCTCGATCATCATTGGATATTCGACATCATCCTGGGATTGGCATTCTCGGTAGTGGGATATCTGTTCGTGCAGGCAGTCGCGGCGAGGTCGCTCCAGCGGCTGGGATTCGCGCTCGCCACGTGGTTCGGCATCGGCTACACGCCGCTCGCACCAGGGACGGCAGGCACGCTGGCGGCGATCCCGCTCTACCTCGCGCTTCGTCCGCATGGCACGAGCGCGGTGCTCGCCGGAGCCGTGCTCCTCACCGTGGTGGGCGTGTGGGCGGCGTCACGGGTGTCGCGCAGTACCGGCCTCCATGATCCGCAGATCGTCGTCATTGACGAGGTGGCCGGCGTGCACGTCACCTGGCTGGCGGCGCCCGCCAACTGGCACGGGCTCATCGCCGGCTTCGTGCTGTTCCGGCTCTTCGATCAGCTGAAGCCGTTCCCGGCCCGCTGGGCGGAGCGAAAGCTCCACGGCGGCATGTCCATCGTCCTCGACGACGTGTTCGCGGGTATGTGGGGCGCCGCCGTGCTGGTCGCGCTGCGCTTCGCGGGGGTGCTGGTATGAGCGCGCCCACGCCCACGAGCCGCGACTCGTTCTGGCGCCGGCTCGTGTTCGCCTCCGTCGACTTCGGCGGCCGGCATCCGCTGGTCGTCATTGGCTGCGCCGTCTTGATGATGCTCGGGTGCTGGAGCTACACGCGACGCCTCGAGGTGCGCTCGGACGTCATGGAGCTCCTGCCGCGCGAGAGCCCGGGATTCAAGGCCTTCGAGCAGCGCATGGCCCGCGTCGGAGGGCGCTCCACCATCCTCGTCGTCGCCGAGTCGCCCGATCGCTCCGCCAACGAGCGCTTCGTGGACGCGGCCGCGGTCGCGCTCCAGCGCGAGCTCCCGCCGGACCGCATCGCGTTCATCGAGTCGGGCACCAAGGACGTCCGCGCGTTCTTCGAGCGCAACAAGTGGCTCTACGTCGACGCGAAGGAGCTGGAGGAGGCCGACGCCACGCTCGATCGCCAGATCGCCATCTCCAGCGGCATGGTCGACGACCTCGAGTCGACAGGCGAGAAGCCCGCCTTCTCGCTCGGCATGGAGGAGTACCGCAAGCGCTGGAAGCAGAAGGCCGACGAGAAGGACGAGTTCCCCACCGGCTACTTCGCTTCCTCCGACGGGACGCAGCACGTGCTCCGCATCTTCTCCACGAGCGCCGGCATGGGCGGGGGCAACGACGAGGAGCTCCTCGCCCAGGTGAAGGACATCGTGGAGCGAGAGAT
>JAYTZB010001641.1:0-3167 GCA_043742085.1 Polyangiaceae bacterium | reverse complement strand
GCGCGCGCGAGCGCTGCGTCGTCGAGCTTGTCGAGCACGCTCGGCAGGTTCCCGAGGCCGCGCTGCTCGAGCTGGCGCTTCACGCGCTCGGCTGCCGCTCGCTTGTCGCGACGGGCACCGATGCGCGCGAACTGATCGGGCGGCCACGTCGCGAACGACGCGATGCGCTCGGCGATCTCGTCGGCGCCGCTGGGACGGCTCTCGGGATCGCTGGCGAGGCACGACTCGATGACCGCGGCGAGGCTACGGGGCGCGCTCTCGAGCAGCAGCTCGGCGGAGGCGCCCATCGACGCGTCGGTCGGCGCAACGCCGGTGAGCATCGTGTGAAGGAGTGCGCCCAGCGCCCACACGTCCGAGCGCTGGTCGACGCGACGGGCTCCGCCCGGGCGATCCGGCTCGAGGAACGGCGCGACCGGCACCGCGAGGCTGTCCTCGGCGTCGATCTCGAGCGTGAAGATCTCGACGTCGCGCGGGCCGCTCTCGGGAGTGAAGGCGAGACGAACGCAGCCGAGACCGAGCTGTCCGTGGACGACGCCGTTCGCGTGCGCGGTGGAGAGCGCATCGCAGATGTCGAGCGCGACCTCCACGGCGTGCGGCATGGAGAGGGCACCGCGCTCGCGGAGCACCGTCGCCAGCGTTCGCTTGGCACGCGGCGTACGCCGTCGCCCGAGCATGCTTGCCGCGCGCGCTTCGCCCGGAGGAGCCGTGGGCGTGGCAACGTGAGGCGAGTCGGGCATCATCGGGCGCGCGAAACCTAGCACCGGCCGGGCGATGTGCACGTCCGGGCTGGCAGCCCCGAAAATGCCTATTTTCAGGCGGCGGCGCTGCGGACGGCGGCGGTCTCGAGGATGGCCAGGCAGCCCTCGAGCGTGTCGCACGTGTTCAGCTGCTGGCGGAGCTGCGACGCGCCGCGCATGCCCGCCAGGTAGCCGCTGAGATGCCGGCGCGTGACGCGGACGCCGTAGGGCTCGGTGCGCTCCTCGACGTTGGCGCGGAGATGCGTGCGACAGAGCTCGAGGCGCTCCTCGTCGGTGGGCGGCGCCACGGTCTTGCCCTCGCGGAGGAGCGCATTGCACTCGCGGAAGATCCACGGATGCTCGATGGCGCGGCGACCGACCATCACGCCCGCGCAGCCGGTCTCGTCGAGCGCGCGCTTGGCGTCCGCCGCGGACTTCACGTCACCGTTGACGATGACCGGGATCGACACGACCTCGCGCGCCTTCGCGGCCCAGCTCCAGTCGGCGGCGCCGGAATGGCCCATGTTCGCGGTGCGGCAATGGATGGTGAGCGCGGCAACGCCCGCGTCCTCGAGGCGACGCGCGAGATCGACGATCGGCATGTGCGACTCGGGACCGAGCCCGATGCGCGTCTTCACGGTGACGGGGATGCTGACGCTCGAGACCACCATCTTGGCCATCGCCACCATCGCCTCGGGCTCGCGCAGCCAGCCCGCTCCGGCGCCGCGCCCGCAGATCTTCGGGACCCAGCAGCCGCAGTTGATGTCGAGGAAGAAGGGCTCGGCCTCCTCGGCAAAGCGCGCGGCCTCGGCGAGGCGCTCGGCATCGGCGCCGTAGATCTGGATGGCGGTGAGCTGATCGTCGTCCGCGAGACGGATCTTGCGCTTGGCGTTCTTGCAGCCGCGAAGCAGGCCCTCGACGTTGACGAACTCGGTCATCCCGATCTGCGTGGCGGGATCGCCCAGCGTGCGGCAGAGGCGACGGAAGACGGTGTCCGTCACGTCCTCCATGGGCGCAAGGATGACCGGCTTCTGCGCGTAGAGCTCTCGGAGGCGAACGAGGTTCGGGTGCACGACGGGGGCTGTTTAGCTCATTTCGCGGTGGCGAGCCAAAGCGCCCTTCGGATCGCTCGGCGATCGCTCAGGGACCGAAGAAAATGGGGTTCGAGACCGCGAACGCCTTCCGGCCGGGGTGCAGCGGGGCGAGGTCCGCGGCGTCGGACTTGGCGTGGAAGACCACCCAGTGGCGGGGCTTGCTCTGCGTGGGGCTGACGTCGACGGTCGCCTCGTAAACCTTGCCCGGGCCCGGACCCGCCGTCGCCGTGAGCGGGCGCGTCTCGGTGGTGATGCCGTCGACGATGACCTCGAGCGTGGACGCGGAGAGCCAGCCCGGCGAGCGGACTGTCACCTTGTACGAGCCCTTCGCCGCCATGCCGCCGGGGGGCACGCCGCCGGGACCGACGACCGTCATGAGGAGCCCGCCGCTGATGGTGGCATTGCCGACACGGAGGACGTCACGCACCGTCTCCGCGGAGAGCTTCGTGGGATCGTCGTGTCCGAAATCCAGGCACGTGCGCGGCCAGCCTACCGGGCTCGATCGCTCGTGGTGGCTGTCGGAGGAGCCGGTCGTCCAGTACGTCTTGCCGGCGTTGAGTAGCGCGAACCAGTCGCCGACCGACTTGTCGCGCGAGGTCTCGAAGTCTGCGCCGCTGAACACCTCGAGCGCGGTGAACTCGTCGCTCCAGAGATCGTCCGAGCCCTTCGCGGTGGCGCGGTCGAACGACGATGCGCTGAAGTAGCCGAGGAACGCCTGATCGGCCGGGTGATTGACGATCAGCACCGGCTTCTCGGGGAGCGCGTTCACGATGCGGAAGAACTCCGGCGGCTTCTTGCCGACCCACGAGGCCGCGCCGTTGTTCACCGCATCGGGCCGCGGCGTGATCGGGATGATCCCGAAGTGGCCCCAGTTGAACGTGGTGAGCTCCTCGGAGGGGAGGCCGAAGGCCCACTTGGCGAGGCCCAGGCGCTGGATGATCGGCTGGAAATCGATGATCCATTCGTGCTCGCTCGAGACCGGGATCTCGAGGCCGTCGGCGATCGCGCCGCGCACCTTGAGCTCGGGCTCGTCGTCGGAGTCGGCCGAGAAGTGCGAATGGATGTGGAAGTCGGCGCACATGACGCCCGACGAATCGACGCTGTGAAGGAGCTTCACGTCGATGGTCGTGGTCATGCCGGCGGTGGCGGTGGCGGGCGCGTCGTAGAGCTCGTACTCGTAGCCGCGCGTGACGACGACGCGATGCTGGCCGGGAGGAACCGGGAGCTGCGTCGTGCCGGTGATCGCGAAGTCGGCCCACAGGCGGCCTTCCACGTCCTCGTCCTTCACGCCGAACGATGCCGGAGCTCCCGCCACCTTGGTCTCGGGGATGATCTG
>JAYTZB010001640.1:0-6934 GCA_043742085.1 Polyangiaceae bacterium | reverse complement strand
TCCGGATCGCCGTGAGCATGCCGAGGCCGAGCACGTCGACCTTGAAGAAGCCGAGCGTGTCGATGTCGTCCTTGTCCCACGGGATGATGGTGCGCTTGTCCATCGTGGCGGGCTCGACGGGCGCGACCTCCGAGATGTCCGCGGCGGACAGCACGAAGCCGCCCACGTGGATCGAGAGATGGCGCGGAAAGCCCTGGATGGCGCGGGCGAGCGCGACGGTCCTTCGCACCCGCGGATCGGTCGCCGAGAAGCCGATGGCCTTGAGGCGCGATTCGCTGACCGCGGACACGCCGTCCCACCACGTGACCACGCCGGCGAGCCGCTCCACCTGCTCGAGCGACAAGCCGAAGACCTTGCCCACCTCGCGGAGCGCGCTCTTGGCGCGATAGCTGATGACCTCGCAGACCATGGCGGCGCGCTGGCGTCCGTAGGTCTCGTAGATCTCCTGGATCACCTCTTCGCGGCGCTCGTGCTCGAAGTCGACGTCGATGTCGGGCGGCTCGCGGCGCTCCGCCGAGAGGAAGCGCTCGAAGAGCATGTTGGAGCGCGCGGGATCCACGGCGGTGATCCCGAGGCAGTAGCAGACCGCGCTGTTCGCGGCGCTGCCGCGACCCTGGCAGAGGATGTCGCGACGCCGTGCCATGTCGATGATGGCGCGCACGGAGAGGAAGTAGGGCGCGACCTCGAGCTTTGCGATGAGGGCGAGCTCCTTGTCGAGCTGCGCCCTCACCTTGGCGGGAACGTCGTCATACGTGCCGGCCGCGTAGCGGTCGCGCGCGCCGAGCTCCGTGAGGCGCCGGAGCGCTTCATCGGCGGTCTCCCCGGTCTTGCCGGCCTTGCCGTCGGGGTGGCGAAAGTCGCGGTCCACGAGGTCGGAGAGCTCGTACGGGAAGCGATACGAGAGCTCCTTGATCGAGAAGCGACAGTGATCGGCGATGGCCCGCGTCCGCGCCACCCAGTCGGGGTGAAGCGAGAAGAGGCGAAGGATCTCCTCTTCGCTCTTGAGGTGGGCCTCGGCGTTGGGCAGCAGCTCGCGGCCGGCCTCGTCGAGGGTCTTGCCCTCGCGCACGCAGTGGAGGACGTCGAAGACCGGCTTGTCCGACGGCTTCGCGAAGAGCACGCTGTTCGTCGCGCACAGCGGCACGGCATGGGTGCGAGAGGCATCGAGCGCGCGCGTGACGCGCGCGCGGTCCTCGCCATCCTTGTGGAGGTGCACGCTGATGGAGAGGCGCGATCCGAACGCGCGACGGAGCTCGGCGATCGGCAGCGTCGCGTCCGCGAGCGCCCAGAGGCCGTCTGCGCGCGCGCACACCGACGAGAGCGGGATGCCGGCGAACGTGTTGCGCGGTAGCTCGTCCTCGTCGAGGTTCTCGGTGCGCCGCGTGGGCTGCGACCGCGGGTGGCGATCGTGGCTCTCCGTCAGGATCTTGCAGAGATTCGTGTACCCTACATGGTTTTCGACGAGCACGGTCAGCGTGGTCGGCTTGCCGGGCACGTCGGGCACGTCGAGGCCCTCTTGCTCGAGCGTCAGCTCGCAGCCCACGATCACGCGGACGCCCTGGCGCTCCCCTTCCTCCTGCGCGCGGACGATGCCGTAGAGGCCGTCGCGATCGGTGATGGCGATGGCGTCGTAGCCGAGCTCGGCGGCGCGGAAGATCATGAGCTCCGGTGGCGTGGCCCCGGAGAGGAAGCTGAAGTTGGTGCGCGTCGTCAGCTCGACGTACCGGCTCGGTCGCTCCTCGATGGCGCGGCGAAGCGCGAGGAGCTCCTTGGTCACGCCGTCGTCGCTCACGTCGAGCGAGTTGTCCGCCGCGAGCGGCATGCGCGTCGTCGGGTCGATGCGGATCCGCGTGCCCACGACGTTTCCATAGCATGAATGCTGAACACCTGCTCAGCTCTAAAACGGCGGAAAGACCGCGAAACCCGCGCCTTCGAGCAGGGCGGCGTCACCGCACCGTCAGGGAGGTGAAGGAGCGCCCTCGGTGGTGCCGCTGGTTGCTCCGGTCGCGCTCGTTGGTCCGCTGGTTGCTCCGGTCGCGCTCGTTGGTCCGCTGGATGCGCCGCCGAGCGCGCGCTCCTTCACGCGGTCCGGCGCGGATCGGCCGAGAGCGATGATCGCGATGTAGTGGCGCTGCGCGGCGTCGCGCTCACCGAGATCCCACTCCGCGTCAGCAAGCCCGAGCAGCGCGGGGTAATAGCTGGGGCTCGTGGCGAGCGACTGCTCGTAGCCCGCCTTCGCGCCGGCTTGGTCGCCCTGCGAGCGCGCGAGATCGCCGAGCAGACCGTGGGCCTCCGCATTGCCGGGGCTCAGGACGAGCGCGCGCTCGAGCAGCGCCTTTGCATGGAGAGCGTCACCGCTCTTGCGTGCGGCCGCCGCGCGCTCGAGGAGCTCGGGCAAAGCCAGCTGCGAATCACCGACCGGCGCCCGCTCGGGAATGCTGCCGGTGGTGGGGGGCTTTGCTTCGAGCGCCGCCGAGGAGACGGCAGCGTTCGACTCCGCGGCGCTCGGCGCCGACGACGCCGACGGCGACGACGCCGATGAGGACGACGCGCCGGTGAGGACGCCCGCGGACGGCGCGCCGGGCGCCGCGGCGCCGGGTGGACCATTCGCGACGCTCGTGGTCGAGGTGCCCGCGCCGGCGCCGGTGCCCGCGCCGGTCGGCTCGCTGTCCGACGGTGATGAGCGACGCACGTACGCGAAGCCCAGCGCGAGGATGCCGACCGCGACGAACGGCAAGAGCCACCGGCTCGCTGCGGGCTCGGCGGCGCGCGGCGGCGGACGGCTCGCGGATGCACGTGGCGGATCGCTCGCGGAGGCCGGCGGCGGCGCGCTCGTGCTGCGGCTCGACGCCGTCGTCGGCGTCGTCGCCGAAGCGCGCGCACTCGGCGCGCTCGTGACGCGGGCGGCCGGACGATGGCTGGTCTTGTCGGGGCGGGCGGACGTCGGCGCGCCCTCCACCTCGATGGTCGGAGGGGGCGGCGCCGGCAGATCGCGTCGAGCCGGCGGCGGCAACGTGCGAAGCGTTCCGCCCTTCGGCGCAGGCGGCGGCGGCGGCAACGCCGGCGGCGGGGGCGGCTCACTCGGTTCAATCGAAGCCACCGGCGCGTGCGACGCAGCCGGCGACCTCGACGCGGCCGGCGCAGGCGACGCCGCGGGCGCTTTCGACGCGGCCGGTGCGGGCGGACGCATGCTCGCGGCCGCCGGCAACGGCGGGGGCATGCTCACGCGCACCGGCGGCATGCGCGCCGTGATCTCGTCGGACGCCGGAATGATGTCGTCCTCCGGAAGATCCTCGATCGTGTCCACGCCACGCGCCGGCGGCTGCGACCGCGCCTGACGCGGCAGCGGCGGCGGATCATCGCCCGGAACGAGCGACAGACGCGGCGCGCCCGGAGCCACCGACGAGGGCGCCGGCGTGACGTCGAGCAGCGCGGCCGCCGAAGGACGCGATGACCGCGTCGATCGGTCGTCGACGCCGCCGGCATACGGCGTGGTCACGATCGGCAGCGACGCGATCAGCTCCTGCCAGCTCGAGAAGCGGCGAACGATGCCGTCAGGGTCGACGACGGTCCACGTACCCACCGCCGCGCGCACCAGCGCGACGTCGAAGGCATGGCCACAGCTCCGACATGCGAGGCGCGCCTTGCCGCCGTCGACCTCGACGTCGCACGGACTCGCGCACTTCTCGCACGGCGAAGGCGCCGGAATCTCGGCTCGTGCAGTCTCCCCCATCGCTCCATGCAAGGTCGAAAGCGTCTCCAAGGGAAGCCAAAAGCGGCGATGCGGCGCATCTATCGCATTGGCCGCAAGCAGGCCGGCGGGCTGTGGGCTGACTGCCGACATCAGTCGAACCATCCACGGACGCGCGCAGCACCGGTGGCGCGATCGATCTCCACCCACGCCGCGCCCTCGTCGACCCACGCGTGGACGTAGTCCACGCCCTTCTTCGCGCCGTCGCCAGGCAGGTGCCTCCACCAGTCCACGAGCTCGAGGCGCGAGAGATGGCGCACCACCTTCACCGCCTCGCGAGGGACCGGGACGGGCACGTCGAGGATGCGCGTCGGCTCCGGCACGCTCGCGAGCATGTGCCGGCGGGGTCGGGTCTTTGCCGCCGTGGCCGGCGCGCTGGTCGCGCTGGTTGCGCTGGTTGCGCTCGTTGCTTTGATGTCGAGACGCACGAAGCGCGAACGCTCCTCGGGCAGCCACGCGTCGCCGAGGGCGAGCTTGCCCACCGCGTCTTCTCCGAGATCGGCGGCGAGCTCCGCGACGAGGCGGGGCAGCGCGCGCTCCGCCTTCGGCTGCGACTCGAAGAGCGAGAGCGCTGCCTGCGGTTTGTGCACGAGCGAGGCCGCACGAAGCTTTGCCGCGAGGACCGGAGCGCGCAGCATCGCCCGCTCGATCTTGGGACGCAGGGCCGCCAGGAGATCCGACGCGCTCGACAGCGGCGCAGGAAGCTCGATGGCGATCCGCTGGACGCGCTCGGCCTGGGTGTGACCCGACGTGTGACCCGAGCCGGAGCCCGACCCCGAATCGCCGCGGTCGCCACGCGGCAAGAGCGCGACGTCGAGCACGAGATCGAGCTCGATCCGCGACGCTGCGACCGCGCGACCGGCGAGCCGCGTCGCCAGCCGATCCGCCAGTGTCTTCGCGACGAACGTGAGCGCCTCCGAGCCTTCGACGCCGTACTCGAGCGTGGTCTCCTCTTCGGGGATCTCGGGCGGAACGTAGGGCGCGAGCGGTGCGCGATCGTCACCCTCGGCGAGCCCGATGACCACGGGAGCCCGGACGCCGAGACGCGACGCGAGCGCCGATCGCGGCAACCCCCGGAGCTCACCGATGGTGCGAACACCGAGCTTGGCGAGCCAGCGCGCATCGTCGGCGCCGATGGGGAGCGCGGAGACCGGCAGCGGCGCGAGGGCGATCGCGTTCTTGCCCGACGGCACCACGACGAGCGGCGGATCGAGGTCCTCTTCGAAGCGACGATCACTCGGCCTCGGCCGCGCTCCGTCACGGATGCTGGCGTGGATACTGGCCGCCGAGCGTGCAGACGCGGCGGCGCGTGCCGAGGCCGCCGCACGAGCGAGGATGGCCGCGACACGTGGCCCGTCCGCGATGGCCACGGCACAGGAATGACCGAGCCCAGCGAACACGCTCGCGAGGCGTGCGGCGAGGACCGCCTCGCCGTCCGTGGCGCTGGCGGCAGCCGTGCGGTCACGATCGCGCGGCGCGTGGAGATGCGCGCAGCCCGTCACGTCGACCCACACCACGTCGCCGTAGGAGGCGCTGGCGCCGGCATCCTTGCCCTTGCCGTCCTTCGCGCCCGAGCCCGTGCTCGAGCCCGAGAACGAGACGGTCGCGCCGAAGGCCAGCGAGACCTCGGCGAGCCGCGCGAGGACGCCGTGTACGGCCTCGGGCCGCACCACGCGGACCGCGAGGTTCGCGGCACGGGCGCGCGCGCTCGCGATCGTCTGACCGGGGTGGACGCCGAGCGCTCGTGCCTCGCGCGACACGACATCGAGCCGCGTGTTGCCGAGCAGCTTCGCTTCGGTGAGCGGGGCCGGGGCGACGACGATGGCGAGCGGCATGCCTGCACGTACGCCGGCCGCGTCAGCCTCGTCGCTGGCGGTGGCCTTGGTACCGGCACGCGCGCTCGCGGTGGCACGAACGACCTCGACGTGCAGATCCGGCAAGCTGATGGCGGCGATCCGCATGGGCCCTCAGCACGCCACGCGAACGACGTGCTGCGACGACGCTCGTCCCCGGCGATCCTTCGTGACGCGTACGGCGATGGCCTCGGGCCGACGCTCGACCTCGATGCGCAGAGCCACCGGCCACGGCACGGCCCGCGACGTGTAGATGTTCGTGAGGACGAGGAACGTCGTTCCCTTCTCCTCGGCGGCGAGGGCGAGCTTGCGGATCACCACCGAGCCGTCGACGCGCGCGCGCGACGCGCCACGCTTGGCATGCGTGACACGCGTGAGGCCCATGCCGTCGCGGACGGACTGCGGGTCGATGAGCTCGCTCGCGGCGTGTGCGGGCTGGATCGACAGCTTGCCGTCGAGTCCCGCCGGCGCATCGACGACGACGAGATCGAACGCGCCCGAGGACGCGACCTTCACGACGGTACGCGCAAGATCGGCCGGCGACGGACGCACCACGAGAAGCCTCTCGAGATCGACGCCGGCTTGTGCGACGGCCGGCGCATAGAGAGGAGGAGCGTTGGCCTCGGTGATCCACGCGCACCACGCTCGCGGGCCGGCGGCATGGACGGCACGCATGGCCGACAGCGCGATGGTGGTGGCGCCGCCGCGCATGGCTCCGTGCTTCGTGATCGGAGAAGCGATCTCGATGACGCCGCGAGGAAATCCGCGATCGGGCAGCACGCGCTCGAGCTCGGGCCAGTCGAGACCGAGGACCGTGCCCTCGCCGCTGGGCACGAGCGCGTTCGTTCCCTGGAGGACGCCGGCCTGACCGAGGCGCGCGAGCGTGGCCGCATCGAGCCGCTCGAGGAGCGGTTCGAGGGGGAAGACGTTCGAAGCCATGAGCGCAGCCATACTGAACAAGTAACCAGTACCTGAACGCGGTGCAACCCCCGGCCGCGAAAAACGAGCTCGGTGCGCCACCGCTATGATCTTGCTCCTTCTTTCGTGAGGGGTCGCCGGCTCCACGGTTGTGCACTAGATACCCTCGATGGACCTCGCTTCGACCTCCGCCGGCAGCTCCGCCAGTCGCCCGGACGCGCTGCCCGCCGATCCGCTCCTCGATCGGCTCGCCGGGATCCTGCGTGACATGGGGTCGGTCCTCGTCTGCTACTCGGGCGGCGTCGACAGCGCCTTCGTGCTCGCGGTCGCGCATCGCGTCCTCGGCGAAAAATGCATCGGCATGACCGCCGTGAGCCCGAGCCTCGCGGACTTCGAGCGCGAGGACGCCATC
>JAYTZB010001639.1:0-6643 GCA_043742085.1 Polyangiaceae bacterium | reverse complement strand
GCCGCGAAGTGTGGATACGGGCTCATGATCTACGCCATCGCTCGCGCCAAGATGTCTGCCAACGGCGAATCCGTCGAGAACGGCGCCACGGGTGCGGCGTGAAAAGGTCATCCTCACGAGATTCTGGCGATGCTGGGGCGGAGCATCGCGCCGCGGGCAACGTACTTGTTGGTCTCGGCGGTATGGGCGCATCGTTAGGAATGGTGGCGGTTGCTCGCGACATCACATTGCGCTTCATCGACGCGCCCACCATGCTCGCCTTCGGCATCGCGATGGCGTGCCTCGGATTGTGGCAGCGGCGGGCCTACCCCTAGGTGACCACTCGGCGGGCAGGATGAGCGTGAAGCAACAGGACGCCGAAGCGCTTTCAAGCTCCGCGCTACTCGAGAGTTACGTTCGCGCGACCGCCACCGTCGATGGCGAGCATACGAACCACTCCTTGCGTGTCCTCGAAGGGGCAATTCCGCCCGCGCTGCGCGGGGTGCTCTTTCGAAATGGACCGGGAACGATGCAATCGTTCGGCGAACCCTACCAACACCCTTTCGATGGCGACGGTATGGTCACGCGCTTCTCGTTCGAGGCGGATGCGGTCCGCTACACGAACCGCTTCGTGCAAACCAAGGAGCGACGCGACGAGGCACGCGCAGGCCGGATGCTGTACCGGAGCTTCGGGACCAATCTGCCCGGTGGCTTGTTGCGCAACATCGCCCGCCTGCAGTTCAAGAATGCCGCCAATACGAGCGTCATCGTCGACGGAGGAAAGCTGCTTGCACTTTGGGAGGGGGGTCTTCCGCACGCGCTCGACGCAGCGACGCTCGCGACGATCGGACCTTATGACTACGAAGGCAGGCTACGAAACGTCGGCTCCCGTCTCGAGCGGTCGCTCGCTCCGTTTCTCCCGTTCTCGGCACACCCCAAGCGTGACGTCGACACGGGGGAGCTGGTCAACTTCGGCACGCTCGTCGGCCTCAAGCCCCGACTCGTGGTCCATCGCATCGATCGGCACGGCACCATGCAGGCGCCGCAATTCGTAGCCCTCGACGACCTGTCATTCGTCCACGATTTCATCCTCACCCGGCGCTATGCGGTCTTCTTCGTGCCGAGCGTGGCGTTCGACTTGGTACGAGCATTCCTCGGGCTCACGACGCCCGCAGCTTCGTTACGCGCACGCCACGGGAAGAGAGCCTCGCTCCTGCTCGTGCCGCGAGATGGCGGAGCGCCACGATCCTTCGAAGTGAACGCCGGCTTCGTGTTCCACTTCGTCAATGGCTTCGAGGACGACAGCGGCCACGTCGTACTCGACGCGCTACGCATGGGGTCCTTGCCTCGCGCTGACGACATTGCGCGCTTTCTGAAGGGCGAAAATACCGCGATCCCTCAGGCCTACCCGACGCGCTTCGTGCTCGATCCGGAGCGAGCGTGCGTGACCGAAGACCAGTTCTTCGACTTTCCTGCGGAGCTGCCGACCATCGATCCGCGAAGTGTCGGGCGCTCGTACCGAGCCTTCTGGTCGCTCGCTGGTCGTGCCGGCGACACAAGCCCGTTCATGACGCGCGTGGCGCGCATCGAAATGGCGAGCGGTTCGCACCGCGCGCGGGACTTCTTTCCCGATTTGCCGGGAGAGCCGCTCTTCGTGCCGAGCCCTTCCGCCGGCGAATCGCGCGAGCGAGGCTGGGTGCTCGTTCTCGTCTACCGCGCCGCAACCCATCGATCCGAGCTGGTCGTCCTCGACGCGGAAACGCTCGATTCGGTTTGCCGCCTGGAGCTGCCCCATCACGTTCCGCCCGGATTTCACGGCACGTGGGTTCCTACCCACGACCAGCAACGCACCTGATCGAGGCGCGACTCGAAGACTCCGTCGCGTCGACCGCGTGGACCGAAACGACCACGCACGCGACGCGCAGCCGCTATCATCCTCGCATGGTGCGCGGCAGAGAGCCCAAGCCGCTATCTCGGCCGACGCCGGCCGTTTCGGGCTCGGTCCCTCCGGCGTCGGGGAATTCCGCGACCGACGGAACGGCGATCCCGCGCCTGTACGACGACGACCCCGAGCCCTCGCGCACGGGCCCCACGGACATCGCGCGCATGGTCAGCGGCTTCAATTGCACGGTGAAGACGTCGCCGGTGAAGCGCGCGCTCTTCATGGTGATGAGCGGGAGCAACGCGGGCGGTGTCCTCCAAATGGGGGCGCGGAAGGTGACGATCGGGCGCTCGCGCCAAGCCGATTTCACGCTCGCCGACGAAGGCGTGAGTCGCATGCACTGCGGAGTATCCCCCAGCGGCTCCACCTACGTGCTCACCGATCTCGGCTCCACGCACGGCACCACCGTCAACGGCAAGCGCGTGGAGCGCGCCGAGCTGAAGCCGGGCGATCGGATCCAGCTCGGACCCAACGTGCTTCTCGAGTTCGACGTCTGCGATGCGGCCGAGCAGGGCGTCATCGACAAGCTCTACGAAGGCGCGACGCGTGATCCGCTCACCCGCGCGCTGAACCGCCGCGCGTTCGAAGAGCGCCTCGCCGCGGACGTGAGCTACGCGGTGAGGCACACAGAAGGGCTGTGCGCCGTCGCCCTCGAGATCGACGCCCTCGAGGGGCTCGTCGCGAAGCTCGGCGGCCCCGCAGGAGACATCGTCCTGCGCGAGGTCGCAGGCGCGATCGCGTCGATGCTGCGCCGCGACGACGTGCTCGCGCGCACGGGCAGCAATGGCTTCGTCGTGCTCGGCCGCGGCCTCACGCGGGAGAAGGGCGCTGCCCTCGCGGAGCGGATCTGCAGCGTCGTCGCAGGGCGCTCGATCGCGCTTCCGACCACGAACCTGCAGGTGACGGTGTCGGCCGGCGTCGCGGAGCTCGGCGAGTGCGCGCCGCCGCGCACCGGCATAGCGCTTCTCGATCTGGCCGGGGCGAACCTGGCCGCGGCGCGCCCGGCGAGCAAGAACGAGAGCGTCTGAAACGACGGTAACGCTCTGGTCGGTTACGGCCGCAGCAGATTTACATGCACATCGGCGCGGGCGGGGCACCCATGACCATGCAGGAAGCACGAACGGCGCGGTGACCACCGAAGGCCGAATCGACCGAACGGGGGACAACGGCGGAAAAAGCACGCCAAGACGGATGCTTGCGCAAGGTGAGGTCGCTGCGTGGGGGAGCGGTTCGAGCACGGGATGGGCGCTGCGCGTCCGACGCGGGCACTCGAGGATGGTCAAAAGTGACGCAAATGCGCGTTCCCACTTCGTCTGGTACCAGCCGCGCGTGGTCGCTGCCGCCCAACGTACTGCGCGCGCGTCGATGGTCGCCGCCGGCTCGTTCGCGTTGGCCGTCGCCGGTCTTCTGCTCGCGCGTTCCGCGCGTGGCGAAGTGCGTGTCGAGCGAGCGGAGGGGGCGAGCGAGTGTCCCGACGGCGCGGCGTTCTCTGCTCGTTTGCTCCCCGCGGACGACGGCGGGCGGGCTCTCGCCTCTCAGAGGATCCCGTGAAGCGATCCGCCGCGAGCGCCCAGCCGATCGACCCGCTTCGTCACCGCCGGATCCTCGACGAGCGGCGGCGCGTGATGAGCCTTGATCCGTGCGTCGATGACGAGGGACCCCCGGCAGCCCCAGCCCTTGTGCTCCACGAATGCGTCGACGCCGTGGATGTCCACCGCCGGGTTCGAGCGCGTGAAGGTGGTCCACACCAGGTTCGCCACGCTGCGCGAGGCGAAGTCGCTGTCGTCGGTGAGGACCACCAGCGGGAAGCCGTCGAGGCCACGAAGCGCCCGGAGGAGCGGCTCGACGTCAGCGGCCTCGCCGTGCCGCGGCGCGCGGATCACGAGCACGCCGGGGAGCGCGACCTTCGGCTCCCCGAAGCCCCCCGGGAGCGCGAGCTCGCCCTTCACCTCGGTGGCGAGCGTGCGCCGCGCGGGGCCGGTGGCGGCGATGACCACCTTCGAGCCCTGGTTCAAGCCTGAACCCGAGTAGTCGAGCGTGTCCATGGTGGTGTTGGTCTGGAAGTGCAGGTCGCGCGCGGGGTCGAAGCGCGAGAGCACGTTCGTGAGAAAGCCGCCCACGTCGTGGATGTCGAGGCCGGGCGCATCATCCTTGGTGGCGATGAAGAGGTACTTTGCGAGCGACATCTGCCCCTGACCGAGGATGGCGTTGGCCTGCGTGAGCAGCTCCATCGGTCGTCGGTCCTTGGCGTAAGGCACGTAGCGCTCGCTGCCGATCGCGAAGAGGAGCGGGTGCACCCCCGCCCAGTCGACGGCGTTCACGGCGTGCACGCCCGGGAGCACGGTCGGCACGAGCGGGCCGGTGAGCTCGTGGATCAGCTCGCCGAACATGGTGTCCTCTTGCGGGGGCCGCCCGACCACCGTGAACGGCCAGATCGCGCCCGCGCGGTGATGCACCGAGTCCACCCGGAGCACCGGGAACTCGTGGGCCTTGGCGTAGTAGCCGAGGTGATCGCCGAACGGCCCCTCGCGCTTGGTCTCGGAGAGGCCGATCGAGCCCTGGATGCAGAAGTCGGCGTCGGCGTGCACGTGGATGCCGCCGCGCGCGACCATGCGGATGCTCCGGCGGTTGAGCGCGCCCGCGAACGCGATCTCGGGGAGCCCCTCGGGCAGCGGCATCACCGCCGCCACCGTCATCGCCGGCGGGCCACCGACGAAGACGGACACGGGGAGTCGCTCGCCGCGCGCGATCGCCGCGGCGTGGTGCACGCCTAGGCCGCGATGGATCTGGTAGTGGAGGCCGACCTCGCGGTTCGGGAGGTACTCGTTGCCCGCGAGCTGCACGCGGTACATGCCGAGGTTGGAGTGGCGCAGCCCCTTCTGCGTCGGGTCCTCGGAGTACACCTGAGGCAGCGTGATGAACGGGCCCCCGTCGTCGGGCCAGGAGGTCACGCGCGGCACCTCGTCGAGCGCGATGGCGTGCGCGAAGACCGCGCCGTCCCGCACCGGACGGGGCAAGAGGTGCATCGCCACGCCGGGCAAGCGCGCGGCGCGGCGCACGTCGGTCACGAAGGTCTTCGGATCGACCTTGGCCGCGACGAGCGCGCGCACGCCGTCGAGCGAGTCGCGGAAGACGAACCGCACGCGATCCATCGTTCCAAAGAGGTTCGAGGCCAGCGGGAAGCGCGAGCCGCGTACCTTCTCGAACAGCAGCGCAGGGCCACCCGCCGCGAACACCCGGCGCTGGATCTCGGCGGCTTCGAGGTAGGGGTCGACCTCCTCGGTGATGCGCCGGAGATGGCCGGCGCGGTCGAGATCGTCGATGCAGGAGCGGAGTGAATCGTAGCTCACGTCCGGAGAGTCATAGGGTCGTGTCGGCACGCGACAAAGCCTTTGGAGCGGCAATCGCCGAACGCGGCATGGCGGCAGCGCGGAACGCGCCCGCCTTCAGTCGACCTGAAAGCAGTAGAGGAGGAGGGTGTCGCCGCACTTCGCGTCGAAGACCTTCTGGTCTGTCCACGTCGGGCCGACGTCCGCGGCGATGCCGGTCGTCGGGGTGGCGCCGGTCGGGCAAAGGGTTCCAACGCTTCCGTCGGAACGTGTTCCCGTCCACACCCCGCCGCCCGACTTCACCCGCGACGCCGACAGGTTGATGGGGTTCTCCAGCGGCGTCGACGCCGTACCGACGAGCGCCGAGCGCGATGCCACGATGCGCATGCCATCCACGCGGAACCACGGGCCGTTCACGGGCTGCCCCGTCGCGTCGACCAGCCGTGACGGCGCTGGCGCCGCCACGCTCGAGAACCACGCGACGAACCTGCCGGGAAGTCTGCCGCTGGCCTCCGCTTGACACTTCACGTCCGCCACGATCGGTCCGGTCCGGTGATGTCGGCGTAGCCGACACCCGTGACGAACGCGATGAGGTCATGCGCCGACGCGTCGCTCGCGGCCGCATCGCCAGCCGCGGCTTCTTCGACGCTGCCGTCCTCGGCGCCTCCAGCATCCGTCGTGCCGAAGCTTCCGCAGGCCGCGCTCGACGCGACGACGATGCCCGCAGCGAAACACCTGCTCACGTGCCCGCCGCGCTTCATCCCACCTCGACTGTAGCCCAAACGAGCGGGCTCGCTGTACGGCGGCACGACGAGCTGTCGCGCGAGCTCCTCACGCGTCACGCGTCACGCGTCACGCGTGGTGAGCGCGTTCCACGCAGCCGCGCCGAGCACGGGCACGAAGCGGACGGCGCGGCCGAGCGGCGATTCGCGAACGACGCCGTCGCGGGTGCGAGCCTCTTCGACGAGGACCATCAGGAGCCCGGCGCATACCAAGAGGTCGACCGTCATCACGTTCACCATCGACGTGGTCGCGAACGCGTGCGCGTAGGCCGTGGCGCTGCCCGCGAGCAGACCCCACGCCAGGAGCGCCACGAGCGCGAGGAGCAGTGCCCAGCCGACGGCCGGGCGGGCAACGAGGCGGCGCACTGCGCCTGCGGGGCGCTCCTCGGCGCGCGTGCCGAAGGCGCCGCGTAGCGCGAGCCACGGCAAGAGCGCGAAGGCGCCGACCGCGAACATTCCGAGCGCGAACGGCCATACGGGGAACCGGCGCCGGGCGCCATCGCGAAGGAGGAGGGTGCTCGCGAGCGCGGGCACCACGCCGAGCGTGGCGAAGACGGCGGCAATAGCGGGGTCGACGGAACCGAAGCGGCCCGTGAACGTGCCTTTGACGA
>JAYTZB010001638.1:0-2904 GCA_043742085.1 Polyangiaceae bacterium | reverse complement strand
GAGGACGAGCGCGAGCGCGAGCGCGGCAGCGAACGCGAACGCGGGCGTGCACGGCACGAGCGCGACGGGGGTGCGCGTCGTCGTCGCGCCGCAGGATGCGGACGCGCTGTCGGTGGTGCGCACCGAGCGCCTGCGCGCCAAGGCGGAGGGACGCGTGCTCGTGGTCTATGCCGGCGCGGGATGGTGCGAGCCCTGCAAGCGCTTCAAGAGCGCGATCCAGACCGGCAGCCTCGACGACAAGCTCGCGAAGACCACGCTCCTCGTGTTCGACGCTGATCGCGACACCGATCGCCTCGCGGCGGCGGGCTACACGTTCCAGTACATCCCTTACGTGGCGGTGCCGGGCGCCGACGGTCATCCCACAGATTCCCTCGAGGCGCGCGTCAAGGGCAGCGAGTCGTGGCGCGAGCTGATCGCGAAGCTCGAGACGTGGCAGGCCGCCGCCGTCGCTACCGCGGCTGCCGCCACCGCCGTGACGAAGCGGCCCTGAGCGGGCGCTACTCGTCCCGAGCGCCCGCATCCGCCGCGTCGTCTGCTGACGCGCGCGTTCGCGGCATGGAGCGCTTGGCGGTCGTTGCCGGCACGACCACCGTCGTTCGCGGCGCCGCCGACGGGAGCGAGCGCGCGGCATCCTGGAGGGACACGCCCTCGCTCTGCGAACGCTTGCCGAGCACGATGAGCAGCACGATCACGATCAGCGCCGCCGCCGCCGCGACGTTCTGGAGGCGATGGGTCTGCTTGCGGATGATGATCGACGGACGCGCCGGTGTCTCGCCATAGGGGGTGAGCAGCGGGCGATCGCTCCTCCGCGCCGAGCGCTCGAGCGCGATGCGCGAGCTCAGCGGCGTTCGCTCGAGCTCGATGCGCTCGCTGCGGGCGCTGGGCGGTCCGTTGCCGTCGAGGTTCGGCGAGCTCGATGCCCCGAGCAGCGAGTCCAGCGCCAGCCCGTCCGCCGGTCGCTCGATGGCGCGCGCCACCGCTTCGCCGAGATCGACGCACGACGCGAAGCGATCGCCGAGGTCCTTCGCGACACCCTTCGAGAGCGCGGCGTTGAGCGAGCGCACCACGGGCGCCGTGCCGATGGTCGCCTCGAGCGGCGGCGGCGGCTCACTCGACACCTTGCCCGCGGTCACGATCGGATCGTCGCCGCCGAACGCGCGCATGCCGGTCGCCGCCTCGTAGAGCGTCGCCGCGAACGCGAACTGGTCCGACGCCGCGCCGAAATCGCCCTTGGAAAGCGCCTCCGGAGACGTGTACGCCGGGGTGCCGAGCACGGTGTTGACGCGCGTGATGGTGGAGTCCGGGATGCGCGCGATTCCGAAGTCGGCGATCTTCGCGCCCGTGCGCGAGAAGAGGATGTTCTCCGGCTTGATGTCGCGATGGATCACGCCCGCCGCGTGCGCGAACGTCAACGCCGAGCCCAGCTCGCGTGCCAGCTTCGCCACGTCGACGAGCGGCAGCGGTCCGTCACGCAGTCGGTCGCGCAGGCTCTCCGGTCCGTCGGCACGCGGCCCCGACACGTACTCGAACACGAGGAAGAGCCCGACCACGTCGTCCTCGCCCATGTCGTGCAGCGTGACGATGTTCGGATGGCTCACCGCCGCCGCCGCTTGCGCCTCGTGACGCATGCGCGTGATGAGCTCCTCGCGCACCGACGGCGGCAGCGCGAGGTCGTCGCGCAGCACCTTGATGGCGACGCGCCGTCCCAGCACCGTGTCGCGTGCGAGCCACACGCGGCCCATGCCACCCTGTCCGAGGAGGCGCTCCACCTCGTAACGCCCGATGGTTTTCGGCGAAGGCTTCGCCGACTTCGGAGGCGGTGGGGCTGGCCGTTTTTGCTCCATCGCTACTCGGTGTGCGGGTTCCAGCAAGCCACCTTGTGGCCTGTGCCCGGCGTGTGCTCCGCGAACTGCGGCATCTCCTTGTCGCACGTACCCTTCACCGCGCGCGGACAGCGCGGATGGAACGGGCAGCCCGAGGGCGGATCGATCGCGGACGGCGCGTCGCCCGTCACCACGATGCGGAGGCGCTTCTTCTCGGGGTCCGGCGTGGGCACCGCGCCGAGCAGCGCTCGCGTGTACGGATGAAGCGGCGCCGCATAGAGCTGCTCGGTCGAGGCCTGCTCGACGAGCTTGCCGAGGTACATGACCGCGACGCGCTGGCTGATGTGCCGCACCACGCGAAGGTCGTGGGAGATGAAGAGGAAGGCGACGCCGAGCTCGTCCTGCAGATCCATGAGCAGGTTGACGATCTGCGCCTGGATGGAGACGTCGAGCGCGCTGATCGGCTCGTCGCAGACGATGAACTCGGGCTGCACGGCGAGCGCGCGCGCGATGCCGATGCGCTGTCGCTGTCCGCCCGAGAACTCGTGCGGGTACCGCCCCATCACGTCGGGCCGGAGGCCGACCTTGCGGAGCAGGCTGGCGACCATCTCCTCCTCGTCGTTCTTCGTCTTCGCGAGCTTGTGGATCTGGATGGCCTCGCCCACGATCTCGCGCACGGTCATGCGCGGGTTCAGGCTCGAGTAGGGATCCTGGAAGATGATCTGCATCTTCCGCCGCAGCGGCCGCAGCTCGGCCGGCGACAGCGGGACGATGTCACGGCCGTCGTAGACGACACGCCCGAAGGTGGGCTCGACCAGGCGCAGGATGAGACGACCGAGCGTGCTCTTGCCGCAGCCGCTCTCTCCGACGAGCCCGACCGTCTCGCCGCGACGCACGCGGATCGAGACGCCGTCGACGGCGCGGAGCAGCTTCTGGTTGCGCGAGAAGAAGCCGCCGCGCACCGGGAAGTACTTGCCGACGCGCTCGGTGGCGACGAGCGTGCGCGGACGTCCCGCCGCCGGCGCGTCCGAGCCAGGCACCTTGATGCGCTGGCTGGTGTCGGCAGCGATCGTCGCGACCT
>JAYTZB010001637.1:0-1950 GCA_043742085.1 Polyangiaceae bacterium | reverse complement strand
GCTTGGTACCCGTCCACGAGATCCTCATCGGCTCGGCGGCGGTGTCGGCGATGATCCGCGAAGGCAAGACCGCGCAGCTCGCGAACGTGATGCAAGCGGGGCAAGCGGCCGGCATGCAGACGATGGACACGGGGCTCGAGCGCCTGCTCACGGCGAACCGCATCTCGGCCGAGGACGCCCTCGACCGCGCCGTCGATCGCGAGGGCTTCGCTCAGGTGATCGCGCGCGTGCGGCCCGATCTCGTCGAGATGCTCGGCTGAATCGCGCTCATGCGCTCGCGCGGGTGAGCTCGGCCTTCAGCTTCGCGGAGAGCGCGGCGACGTCGGGGATGGTGAGGACGTTCGCTTCCATGTCGAGCTGCATGCCGTAGCGGGACGCGACCGCGAAGATGGCGATCGGGGGGACACCGAGCTGCGCCTCGAGCTCGGCGCCGAGCTCGGTCCAGGCCATGAAGCGACCGCCGCTGTCGTTCGCCTCGCCCCACGTGCTCAGGATCATGAGCACCTGGTTCGCGAGGCGCGCGGGGCTGGGGCCTGCCGAGTACGTGGCGCGGTGCTTCGTGTCGATGTCGCGGAAGCGCGCCGCGAGGGACTTCAGCAAGGTCGCGATCCAGGGCTTCAGCGCCTCCATCTCGCGGTCGAGAATGGCCGACGTCACGACGAGCACGGTGGTCGGCTCGGTCGCGACGACCGTCGCGGTGCGCGGTCCCTCGGTCATGATCGCCATCTCGCCGAAGACCGCGCCGGGTCCGATCGACATCAGCGTGTCGGTACCGGAGGGCAGCTCCTTCTGGATGTCGCAACGCCCCGCGACGATGATGTACGCGGCATCGCCCTGCTCGCCTTCGCGAATGATGGTCGCGCCGGCGGCGAACGTCTTTCGCGGGAAATCCCCGCCGCCGCGCATGAAGCGAACGAGGTCCTCACGCAGCGCGAGCACGCTGGGATAGCGATCGTCGGGCTTCTTCGCCATCGCGCGGAGGACGATGCGCTCGAGCTCGGGAGGCACGGCGCCGTCCTTCGCGATCTTGCGCGGCGCGGGGAACGCCGCCGACACCGCGAGGCTCAACGTCTCGGTGCGGTCGGCGCTCGAATACGGCGGCTGGCGCGTGACGAGCTCGTAGAGGAGCGAGCCGAGGAGGAACACGTCGGAGCGCGTGCAGAGCTTCGCGCGATCGCCACGAGCTTGCTCGGGCGACATGTAGCAAGGCGTTCCGATCACCGAGTTGTCGGTGGCCGAGGCTGCCGCGGGCGCTGCCTTGGCGTCCGGATCCGGCACCGATGCCGGCGTGCCCTCGGCGGCGACGAGGCGCGCGATGCCCCAGTCCATCACGTAGACCTGGCCGAACTCACCGACCATCACGTTGGCCGGCTTGATGTCGCAATGGAGGACGCCGCGACTGTGGGCGAACGCGACCGCGTCGCAGACCTTCGTGACGATGTCGAGCAGCGCGTAGAGCGTGGTGGTGTCGAGGGGTCCACGCGGCAGCGCGCGGATGATGTCGCCGAGGGTCTGGCCCTCGACCAGCTTCATCGCGAAGTAGAGCTTGTCGTTCTCGCGCTCGCCGATGTCGTAGACCGGCACGATGTGCGGGTGGTCGAGGAGGCCCGTGAGCCGCGCCTCGCGCACGAACATGCGCACCGCGTCCTCGCTGCCGCGGAGGTGGCCGTGCAGGGTCTTCAGCGCGATGCGGCGATCGAGCGCGCGATCGACGGCGATGTCGATGACGCCCATGCCCCCCGACGCGGCGCGCGCTTCGATGTCGAGGCGCTGGGGAGGCGGCCGGCGGATCTCGGAGAGCACCGCATCGAGCGGTGAGCTGGTCGGAACGATCAGCTCACGGCGATCGATGAAGGACGGTGGTGTGCTCATCCCGGCGGTCAGGCCGATGCGCGGCTGATACGAGTCCGGGATCACCGAGGTGCCGCTGGGGATGGCGCTCGCGGAGTC
>JAYTZB010001636.1:0-9809 GCA_043742085.1 Polyangiaceae bacterium | reverse complement strand
CGTGTAGAGCAGCTTGCCACGGTCGTAGCCCAGATACCGGATCGCGCCGCTCGCCGCCGGCAGATGCTCGGTCTTGATGCGCGTGTCATAGGTCACGGCGATCAGCTTGCCGTCGGAGGTCCCGACGTAGATCGCGTCAGGCCCACACGCGAGGCCGAGCGCGTTCTGGACGCTCGTGAACGGCGTCGGGATGCAGTTGCTGGCGCAGAGGGCTCGTCCGGCTTCTTTCGCGTCGTGCGCAGCATCGCCGATCTCTACTGGCGAGCTCGGGCCTGAATCGACGGCAGGGACAGAGACATCCGACCCGGCAGCGTCGGGATGGTTACCGAGATCGAGCTGTCCCGCGCACGCGCCGATCGACGTCGCTGCGACGGCCAGGGAGATTGCGGTGAAGAGAGCGAGCCTGAACATTGGGAGTTCCGCGCGAGCGCGTTCACCGTGGAGTTGTACGCTCGACGGGCGATCCGTCACGGGTCTTGTCGATCTTCGCTAGTTCCGACAAGCGCGGCGTCCACGGCCGGCGCGAGCGCGCTTCCAGGAAAGTCACGGCGGAATCGCGCGGCGCGCTCCTCGGCCTCCTGCCGACCGCCGCCGGCGACCAGTGCCTGGATCCACACCACCTCGCGCTCCTCGGCGAGCAGGCCACGAGGCCAGCGCTCGGCATGGCGGCGGAGCGAGGCGATCGCTCCATCCGTATTTCCATGTGCGAGCGCAGCGCGCGCTACGTCGAGCAGCTCGCGCTCGAGCGTGAGATCGTTCGCGTGCGCGGAATGCCCCGACGCGCTCGCGTGGCTTACCGACGGAGCCGCCGGAAGGTCACCGACGCGGACCGACGCGCTCTCCTGAGGCGCTGCGCTCGGTGCCGGAGAGGCCGGCCCGGTGACGGTTGCGCTCGATGTCACCGTCGGGGCCGGCGAGTGGTCGGCGGCCGGTCCGTGGCCGAGGACAAACGCCGCGCCAGCGCCGAGAATGAGCGAGCCGATCGCCACCGCCGTGACGCCTCGAGCACCCATCGCGAAGGCGGCGGCTCCGGCGCCGGGAGCCGGGGACCTTCCTGGCGACGGTGTCCCGTCATCAGCTCCGCGTGGGTCTGCATGAACGATCACCGCCAGCTCCACCTTGGCGAAGACCGCCGCCTTGGCGTCACGGTACTCACCGTAGCCTTCGCGCTCGCGTGCGACGAGCGCGAGCAGCTCGTGCGGCAGCCCTTCGATCTCGTCGTCGCGCTCGCTCACGTCCGACCCCGATCGCCTTCCTCGAGACGCGCCACCGCCGCGCGAAAGTCGGCGCGAGCGAGACGAAGCCTCGAGTAGACGGTGTTCAGCGGTGCCAGGGTGATGGCGGCGATTTCGGGCGCCGCAAATCCCTCGAGATCGTGCATGACGAGAACGATGCGTCGATCGAAGTCGAGATCGACCAGCGCACGGAGCACCAGATCGCGTGCCTCCATGTTCGACGGCCGCGCACCGAGGGTATCAGTATCGATCTCGACCGCCTTGTTGCGCGCAAGCCGCCGGTAGTTCGACGCGAACTTCAGGGAGAAGGAGAAGAGCCACGGGCGAACGGCCCTCGCCCGATCGAAGTCGACGAACCGCTCGTGAACCGTGACGAAGAGCTCCTGAGCGACGTCGAGGACGTCGCCATGCCGGACGCCCAGGCGTTGCAAGGAGCGGCACACGTAGGCGAACTCCGCGTCGAAGAGGGTCTTGAACTCGTCGGAGAGAACCGATCGCTCCGGAGGGCTCACCGGACCGGTGCTTGTGTCGAGGCAGCCGTTTCCGTCACAGCATCTTCGCCAGCAGCGAAAGAGAGACCCCGACGAAAACGGGCGGTGCCACCCACACGGGCGACCCGTCGATGTCGAGCGAGGTGCGGACCAGCGGAAATCCGGCCTCGAGGGCACCGCGTAGCGCGAGTGCCGTCGAGAACGACACGGCATACGAGGCGCGCGCGCCGAGCGCTACGAATCCCAGCCCTCGTAGCGAAGGCGCGGAGACGTCCGGCGACGAGGCCTGGAAGGAGCCGAACCTCGCCAGCGCACAGCCGGCGAGTTGCCCTGCGTGAGCGCACGGTGCGAGGCCGCCGGAGAGCACAGTGGCCTCGAGGCGGTCGCCGTTCGACGCATGGACCGTTCCCGCAGTCGTCTCCGCGCGGATGGAGCCCTCGATGGAAACCGCATGCGAACGCAACGCGAGGCCGACCTCCGCTCCGAGCATCGGCGCCGGGCCGAGTGCTGCCGACACGGACGACCCGAGCACGGCAGCGAGCTCGAAGTCACGGCGTGGGGAAGCCAAGGCGCGCTCATCGACCTCCACGACCAGCCGGTCTTGCGATTCGCGAGCGGTGGCCGGAGGCGGCGGCCTTACGGCATCGGCGACCGCCGCCGTCGCTGGCGCACGAACGTTGTCGAGCGCGATGGCCACCGTGGTCGCAAGCGCCGCCGCGAGGGCATCGCACTGGTCGCTCTCCACGGTGAGGGTCCGCGTGCGCCTCGGCCCCGGGGCGCGCGTGATCTCGACGCGTCCCTCGAGCCTGCCCTTCAGCGCCGCCAGGTCGACGACCACCTGATCCGACGCGCCAGGATCGAAGGGGTCGAATCCAAGTCTCGCCGCGACGAGGTGACGAAACGAAGCCACGTCCGGACACGCCACCTGATGCAATCGGTAGGTGAGCTCCGCCCTACTACTGCTCTGGGCGCTGGCGTCGGCCGCGACATTGGCCGACGCAACTACGAGACCGACGCCGAGCCAGGTCCTCACGATGCGGAACGCTACACGTCGACTCGTCGAGCGCGTCAGCTCACGACAGCGCACGATCGTAGACAGCGACGCCTGCGTGCTCGTCTTCCGTGATGATCGTGCGGCGAACGAGACCGCGCGCCGCGAGCAGGCCGTCGACCTCGTCGAGGGTCGTGACCCACTTGTGCCACTCGAGCACGAGGCGATCGGTGAGCGCGAGCAGCTCGGTCGAGTTGCGAATGAGGTCGAGCTCGAAGCCCTCGACGTCGACCTTCAGGAGATCGATGCGCCGCGCGCCGGCCATGGCCTTCCATTCCGCAGCGACGTCGACGGCGGGGACCGTGACCGGGACGCTCTCGCCCTTCGACGGCACGTCCGGGTTGAGCGTGGGCTGCGCGGACGACGCCACGTTGGACGGGTTCACGAAGAACGTCGCCGTCGTCACGCCCGGCGGGTAGCCAGCAACGCCGGTGCGCACCTTCGTTCCGGAGAGCGAGTTGTGGTCGACGTGCCATTGCACCTCGTCCGACATCTTCTCTGCAGCGTCGACGGCGAGACCGAGCAGATCCTTCTTGCCCGTGTATTCGGCGGCGTAGACCGTGAAGTATCCGACGTTCGAGCCGATATCGACGAACGTGCCGATCTCGCGGTCCTCGAACGCCGCGCGGTAGATCTCCCGCTTGAAGATCTCGTCGGCCATCAGCATCGACTCGAGGAAGCGCACCCGGTACTCGCAGCCCGTCTTCTTGAGGCGCTTCTTCAGCGGCCGCACGCCGAGCGCCGTCGCGACCACCTGCTGCACACGCAGGACACGAATGGCCTTGTGCACGAGGGGAACGCCGGCGAGGCGCGTGAGCAACGTAACCTTCGGCGACTTGGTTACACCGTGCATGAGAGGTTTCCCCGGTTCACGTCGCGACTCTAGCACACGAGAACGAGCCGCCTGCGCTCACTGCTTGGTCTCGAGGTCGAGGACGATCATGCCCGCTTCATCGAACAAGTGGGCACGCGTCCGTGACAGCGCAGTCAGGTTGTCGATCACGTCCACGACGTAGGGCGCATAGACACGCCAGATCTCATCGGCGGACCACACGCGGTCGAACCACAGTCCGCGTCCGTAGAGGTGGAGCGAACGCTGCTCTTGCACGAACGCGACGTGCCGGATCCCGAGCTTGATCAGATAGGCAGCGAGCGGCTCGGAGCCCTGGAAACAAGGCATCTCCGGCTTCGGGCTCGCCGAGCCCGGCAGATCGAGATTCCAGATCTCGTTTCGGCGGTAGTCGAGCCGATACGGCTCGTCGAGCATGATGAGCAGTCGTGCGCCGCTCGGTACGACGGCCTGCAAGCGCGCGTACACCGCGGCGATCGGCGGCTCGGTCTGTTCCGGCACACTGCGGCGGAGCTGCTCACTGGTGTCGCGGAGGCGCGCCGTGATCATCTTCTTCGTACGCTCCGCCTGCTGCGGGTCGAGCGAAGGAGCGGCCAGCGCGAAGACGAGCAGAGCAACGGGCGCCGCGCTGGCGAAGCGGTTGCTGCGGAAGCCCTCCGAAGCCCGCGTCGCCACCGTCTGCCACGTGAGCAGCGCCGAAGCCGCGACGAAGCCATAGTCGTAGCGACCGAGATTGCCGGCGTCCGCGAGGCTGAACGCGTGACTGAGGAGCACGATGCCGACGAACGCGCCCAGCCATTGCGCCGCGAGAGGACGTCGCGGTGAGGCCTCGCGCACGAAGAGCCCAACCAGCACGAAGATGGGAAGCGTGAGGATCGGATCGGGATGCAGCCAGACGTCGGTGAAGAAGCGAATGAATCGCATCGTCCCCATCGACTTGCTCTGAACGGATACGCCGCTACGGAACGTGCCCTGCATGATCGGGAAGAGAAACGTCTCGCTCGAGCGATAGAGCAAGACGAGCCACGGCAAGACGAGCAGCCCGACGAGCGCGAGACACACGGCGCCCTCGACGAGGACCGCACGAACGCCGGTCTTTCGCAGCCGCAGCGCAGCGAGGGCATACGAGAGAACGAGCACCACGCCGACCGTGGCCTGGTAGTTCTGCCGGAACGTGCAGAGCGCAGCGCCGACGAGCGCAAGTGGCAAGAGACGCCGCGACGTCGCGCGCAGCGACGTCGCATTCAGGGAGGCGGAGAGGTCGACGGGGAGGCGCTCGAGCGTCTGGTAGAAGCCGAGGAAGAACGCGAGGCCGGAATAATAGCTCGCCGAGTTGATGCTCGTGTTCGGCAGCACGACGAGGAACACCACGCTCAGCAGCCGGGCGAGGGCCGGTGGCTTGCGCTGGTGGACGCTGCGGTGCGACGCGAGGAGGCCGACCGCGAGGAGGAAGCACATCCCGCGGTCGAACACGTTCAGGTGCGCCACCTCGACGCGAACGAGAAGCGCAGCATGATAGAGCGCCTGTCCGCCGAGCGTGCTCATCCGCCGGAAGCTGAAAGGATCGATCAGCGTGCCGCTCTCCAGCAGCTGCTTGGCGAACGGATAATAGGCAATGTCGTCGTCGTAAGGATTCGACGAGACATCGCTGGCGCCACCTACGTAGTGAACGACGACCGCCGCTGCCACGAAGACGAGGACTGACGCGAAGGGCAGGTTCATGCGCGTCGCGCGGAGTCGCGCGCGCGCCTCGCGTGCGAGATCGAGGCGACCCGTGATCGTCGCGTGTGCGAGGAGGCCTGCGCCCGCGAGGAGCCAGCCGAGGATGAGGAAACGGGACACCCCGCCCACCATCGCGGCGAGCCCGCCGACAGCGGCGAAGAAGCTGGCGCCCCACACCGCGCGCAGGGAGATGCCGATACGCTGGTTCGGCCAGCATCGCCGACCGATGAGCGTGCCCCATCCGGCGCACGAGGCGAGGACGGCGAGTCCCCACGCACAGGTCTTCACGAGCCCGTCGTGGACGAACGCGCCCAGATACGGAATGACGAAGCACGCAGCCACGAGCGCGCAGGAGATCGCCGCGAGAGCTGCGCCCAGGATCGGGTCGATCGGCCGACGCCGTGCCGCGACGGGCTCGGTGTCGTCGCTGATCAAGGCTGCGCCGCGGGTGTCCAATGGAACCCTGTCGTGGCGAACCCGAGGTCGCGCCAGTCGCCCGCGGGGCGGATGGCGTTGGCGACGGTGATGACGAAGTCGACGTAATCGCTCCGATCGAGCAGGCGCTTCGGTACGCGAATCGTGTGCTCGAAGGTCTCGCGCGGAGGCGCGAAGCGCTCCAGCACGTGACCGTTCACGGCAAACTCCATGTCGAGCGAGAGCGTGCCCGCGTGCTCGTAGGGAACCCAGCCAAAGATCTTGAGGTCCATGTCGACGGCCACCGGCGCGTCATCGGGCTTCGTCATGATGCGCACGATCCCGCGTCGCTCCATCCACCGCCAGGCGCCGTGCGTCTTCGGATCCTGCTCGACCGGGTACCAGCCGTCGACGAACTCGAACTTGCCCGGACGGTTGAGGAGCGCGAGCACGTGAAAGTTGTTCGCGACGGTCTGCTCTTCGATCCACTGCTTCCGGCGTCCCAGGTCGGCGTCCCGGTGGTCCGGCGCGGCGCCTTCGCAGCCGAGGACGGCCGGCACGAGCGCGAGCGACCCGAGCAACCCGAGCAACCCGGAAGACAGCCACGGCGCCCTCATCGATTCGCGCGGAAACTACACGAACGCCGGGGTGCCGTCAAAAGCCGCCGTTGTTGCCGGAGCTACGCATCGGAGGTAAGTGCATCGCAGCAAATGCAAGCCGCCCTTCGCGTCTGCGAGGTCTGCTCGGGCACCGAGTTCACCTCGCTCTTCGAGAAAGACGAGCACCGCTGGGTGCGCTGCAAGACGTGCGCGCTCGAGCGCATCGATCCCGCCCCCGCTGACGCGACGCTCTCCGCCATCTACGGCAAGCACTACTACGACGCGTGGGGTCTACACGACGACGTCTCCACCGTCGGCGACCTGAAGAAGGCGACGTTCGCCTACGTGCTGGGGCAGCTCCCTCAGCTGCCGCGTGGATCGAAGCTCCTCGATTGCGGCGCGGCAACCGGCTTCCTCCTCGAGATCGCCAAGCAGCGGGGCCTGGAGCCGTACGGCGTCGAGCTCTCCGAGTTCGGCGCGAACGCGATCGCCGAGAAGTTCGGTGCCGACCGCGCGTTCCGCGGCGAGATCGAGAACGCCCGGTTTGCCGACGCCGGCGAGGGCTCGTTCCAGGCCATCACGATGTGCGACTACATCGAGCACGTCCGCGATCCGAAGCGCGTGCTCGAGCGAGCGGGCACGCTGCTCGCGCCAGGCGGCGTCCTGGCGTTGACCACGCCTGATACCGACTCTCTCACCCACCGTGGTCTCGGCAAAGGGTGGTCGCACTACAAGGTCGAGCACCTCTACTACTTCGGCCACGACAACATCACGAGGCTCCTGCGCTCCGCCGGTTACGGAAAGGTCGAGTTCAAGCCGCTCTGGAAGGCGCTCAACCTGAAATACATCCGCGAGCAGTTCGAGGTGTATCCACATCCCGTGCTCAGTCGGGTGGCGCGCGGTCTCGGCAAGGTCGTCCCGAGCCGGATGCAGGCCCAGACCATCCGGCTCCTCACCGGCGAGATGCTCGCCATCGCGCGCCGCGACTGAGTATCGCGACCCGACCATCATGACCCGCCGCGCCCGCGCCGAGCAGATCCTCTTCGACGCCGCGCCGCTGTGGCTCGTGCTGACGCTCTCCGGCGCGCTGGGATGCGCGATCGGCCTGCGCGTCTTCGGCCTGCCATACGTCCTCGGTACGAGCGCGTTCTGGTCCTATCCCGTGGGCGACGCCGTGACGATGCTCACCGGTTGGAACTACTTCGTGCACGAGGGCTGGCACTTTCCGCTCACGCTGACGCACGCGACGAATCCGCCGGGCGGCGTCAACATCATCTACATGGACTCGATTCCCATTGTAGCGATCTTTGCCAAGTTGATTGCCACTCTGACATCGGCCCAGTTCCACCCATACGGCTTCTGGCATTTCACGCTCTACGTACTCCAGGCCATCTTTGCAGCGCTGATTGCGCGAAGACTCGGAATGCGCGGGTTGCTTTCCGGTCTGGCGTGCGCGGCGCTCTTCGTGTCGACCTCGGCATTCCTGATGCGTTTCTACCACGAGGGTCTGAATGCGCATTTTCTCGTGTTGTGGGCTTTGCTCAATTACCTACGATCGACACCGGATACGCGAATTCGCCCCCTCGCCATCGGGTGGGCAGCGAACCTCTTCTGCGCACTGTTGATTCACCCGTATCTGACGACGATGTGCCTGGCGCTCGCCACCGCCGCACACCTGCGCATGGCGCTCACCGACCGGCGGCGCGCCGCCATCTGCGCGGCGTCGGGCGTGGCGGCGCTCAGCCTCGCGTGGATCGGTGCGGGATACACGTTCCAGAAGGCGAGCCAGGGAGAGGCTGCCGTCTTCGGGCTCTCGTCGCTGAACCTGATGTCGCCGCTCGTGCCTTATTCCAGCGCGTTCTTCGGAAAGTGGCTTCCGCCTGCGACGATCCAGGAGGCGACCGGCTTCCAGTGGGACGGGCAGAACTTCCTCGGCTTCGGCGTCATCGCGCTCCTCGTCACGGCGCTCGTAGCGGCGCGCCGATCCGTGATGCAGCTCGTCCGCACGCACTGGTGCCTCTGCGTGGTGCTGCTCATCCTGGCCATGTACGCGCCGGGCAACCGCTGGGCGCTCGGCAAGTGGATCATCTTCGAGATCCCCCTGTCCGATCGCGTCCGCGGGATGCTCGCGACCTTCCGCGGCACCGGACGGTTCTTCTGGCCGGTCGGCTACGCCATCGCCATGGCTTCGGCGATGGTGGTGGTACGGCGCTTCGGACGCCGAGGGATCATCGCGGTCTCGGCCGCTGGGCTGTTCCAGCTCGTGGACTCGTCGGCGTCGTGGGATGTCATCCACGGCGCATTCGTCGCGGAGAAGCGCCTCCTCGACTGGGGGCGCTGGGAGCGCGCCGTCGACGGCCACACCGTGGTCGCCGCCTTGCCGTCGTATTCCTGCCTCGGGGGCGCCGCCTCACCGCACACGTATGCGGTGCAGCGCGAGCTCGAGTTCATCGCGGCGGCCCACGGCAAGCACACCATCGACAGCCGCACGGCGCGCTCGTTCACGGACTGCGCGAAGCAGGCGACCGACGTCGACGCCCTCACCCGCGACGGCCTCGCGGGCGACACTCTCTACGTCCTGTTCCCCCCGGCGTTCGACGCCGAGCGCGCAGCACGCTTCGGACGGCACCAGTGCGTCGAGTTCGACGACGGCTGGGTATGCTCGACCGCGCACCGCGACGTACTCGACGCCGCATTCGCGAAGTGACGCGGCGCGCGCGAGAGCGAGAGCGAGAGCCTCGCCCGCTCAGCGCGGAATCACGCGCGAGTCGCGCCCGAGCTCGCTGAGCTCGCTGACCGGCGGATCGTCGATGATCGGCGTGGGGAGCGCGTCCGACGCAGCCTCTGCCGCGGTGTCCACGCTGCTCCGCACGATCACGCCCAGCGCACCGCCGTGCGGTCCCGAGTATGCGACGTCGAGGAGCGGCAGCCGGACCGGAGCGGCCTTGCCCTCGAGCTGACGGCGGACGGCGGCGAGCACCTCTGGCACCTGGATCAGCTGCATGCACACGTTGACGCCCGCGCAAGGCGGCGTGTCGATCTCGTGCGCGCAGGGGCTGCAGTAGACCGCATGGTAGAGCGTCTCTACGTTGGTCTTCCGAACCCCATAGTGATCAGGGCTCACGGGCCCGAAGAGACACACCGTAGGACGGTCGAGCGCGATCGCGAAGTGCATGGGCCCGGTGTCGTTCGTCACCACGCACGCGGCGCCATTGATCAAGGCGAACAGCTCGCCGAGCGAGAGCTTCGCCGAAGTGTCGACCGTGCGGGCGCGGGCTGGTGCCGGGAGCAACGCGAGGATCTCTGCCACGTACCCTGCTTCGGCCTTGGCGCCGACGAGGACCACCTGCTCGCCGCGCGCCGTGAGGTCGATGATGAGCTCCACGTACTTCGCCATCGGCCAGCGACGCTCGAGCAGGAGGTCCGACGCGTTCGGATTCACCACGA
>JAYTZB010001635.1:0-4133 GCA_043742085.1 Polyangiaceae bacterium | reverse complement strand
CGCGCGTTCGACTTCGAGGCGGCCGACGTGTTCGATCGCGACAAGGCGGTGTTCGTGGTGCGCGAGGACGGCAAGATCCCGTTCGCCAGCGTGGCGTGGCCAGGGCTCGTCGGCGTGGTCACCGGGATGAATGCGGAGGGCGTCGCGGTCGCGGTGAACGGCGGCCGCGCGCGTGAGCCGAGCACCACCGGCATGCCCGTCGCGTTCTCGCTCCGCGAGACGCTGGAGGGCGCGCACGACACCGCCGAAGCGGTCGCCATTCTCTCGCGGCAGACCGTGATGGTCTCGCACCTCGTCTTCGTCGGCGACGCCAAGGGCCACTTCGTGATCGTGGAGCGCGCGCCAGGTACCGCCGCGTTCGTGCGCGAGGGCGCGGACCGCGCGCGCGTCGCGGTGACCAATCACTTCGAGGGACCGCTCGCGGGCGACGAACGCGACGTCCGCGTGCGCGAGACCACGACCACGTTGCCGCGACGCGCGCGCGTCGACGAGCTCGTCGCTTCCGTCGCGCCGCATTCCGCCGACGTCACGCACGCCGTGAGCATGCTGCGCGACCATGGCTGCGCGAGCGGAACCACGTGCCAGCTCGGCGACCGCCGCACCATCGACGCCTTCATCGCCACCCACGGCGTGGTCTTCGATCTGACGGCCAGGACCGCTTGGGTATCGGAGGGGCCGCATCTTTCGGGCGCGTTCGTGAAGATCGACCTCGCGACCATCGTCTCTACAAAGGAGGGACGCGTGCCCACGGTCGAGCTCGAGACGATCCCCGCCGACACCGTGCTCGCCGACGGCCGCTACGAAGAGGGCCGCGAGCGTGCCGGCGGTCCACTGATGGGGCCCGGGGCCCGCCCGCCCAAGCACCAAGGACCGAAATGACCTCGCCGCTCCTCCGACCCCTCGCGCTTGCTGCGCTCCTCGCGCTCGCGCTCACCACGGCGCCCGCCTACGCGGAGCCCGCTCCCGCGCCGACTCCCGCTCCCGCTCCCACCGACGGCCGCGAGAAGCTCGAGGGCGCCAAGCTCGATGCGCTGCTCGCCGATATCGCGAACGCCCGCAAGAACGTGCGCACGTTGCGCGCGAGCTTCACGCAGGAGCGCAAGCTGACGCTCCTCGCGACCACCGTGAAGTCGACGGGCGACCTCGCCTACGTCGCGCCGGAACGCTTGCGCTGGGAGCTCGCGCCTCCCGACGACATCGTCTACCTGATCGGCCCCGAGGGCCTCTCGTACCGGACGCGCTCCTCGCATGCGACCGTGCCGGCGAGCGGCGCGAACATCGCGAAGGCGCTGGCCGACCTGCGCGCGCTCCTCGGCGGCGATCTCTCGAGCCTCAAGGATCGTTATGTCCTCTCGGGCTCACGCGGTCCCAGCGACGTGGAGGTGAGCGGTACCGCCAAGGACAGGACCGCCAGCGTCCGCGGGTTCACCCTCACGCTCGACAAGACCATGGTGCTCCCCGTGAAGGCCAGGCTCATCGAGGGCAAGAGCGACGCCATCGAGATCACGTTCTCGAACGCGCAGGTCAACGTGCCGATCGACCCTGCCATCATGAAGCCCTGAGGCCCCGAGGCCCTGACCGCGTCGGCACGACGGACTGCTGGCGGAAATTTGGCCCGCCTCGTGGCCATCGCACATCCTCCCCACCATGGGCGAGGCTGCACGCATCCAGGATACGAACACGCCGCGTACTCCCGAGCGCCGGCGCCACCGCGTCTACGTCACGCGGAACACCGAGTATCACTTCCGCGACGGGTTCTGCGTCGCGGTCCGTGATCGACGGACCGGCGATTTCCTCCAGGGCCACCTGGCGGTGCGCCGGCGGCTGCACGGCGGGCTCAAGTTCTTCGGCAACGGCGCGATCGTGCCGAACGCGGGGGACCCGCAGCCGGGCGAGGCGCTCTACTTCGCCGCCGATGGCCGCGATCTCGTCACGAGCCCCGTCGAGCGCGTCGATCGGCCCGCGAAATCCCTGGTAGCGGCGTATCCCGAGCCCCCCGCGCCACCGCCGGCCACCCGCCGCGAACGCACCGGCCGCTAAGCGCCCGTAGCCCCGCGCGCGGTCGCGAGTTAGTCTCTCGCCGTGCTTGCGGTCCCGCCCCGCTCCGAGGTCAGAGCGCGTCCCATCGAGACGCCGCGTCTGCTGCTCCACCCTCTCGACGCCACCGACTCTCGCGAGCTGTGGACGTCGGTCGAGAGCTCGCGCACGCATCTCGAGCCCTGGCTGCCGTGGGTGCCGTTCAACATCGACCTCGACTCGAGCGGACGCTACTCCGAGGCGAGCGCCGCCGACTGGGACGCGGCGCGTGCCTGTCGCTTCTCCATTCGTGATCGCGCGAACAACCGCTTCCTGGGGGTGATCGGCCTCGAGGCGTTCGCGCACCTCCACGAGAGCGTCGAGCTCGGCTACTGGCTCCGCATCGACGCCTCGGGTCGCGGCCTGATGACCGAGGCCGGCCGGGCCGTCCTCGACTGGGCATTCGGGCCGGTGAACGCACATCGGGTACGCGTGGCGGCGGCCACCGACAACCACGCGTCGCTCGGCGTCATCCGACGCCTCGGATTCCGCTTCGAAGGCATCGCGCGCCAGGCCGAGCGATGCAACGGGCGCTGGCTCGACCACGCCGTCTTCGCCCTCCTCGTCACCGATCCTCGCACCTCCGCCTGACTTTTTTCGCCGTCTCTCGCTGCTGGCCCTGAAGCGGCCGCGCGAGGCGTCGTTCTAGTCAGACGTGAGAAACAAGACAGTCATCATCCTCGCGGCTCTCGCGTGGGCCACCCCGGCAGCCGCCGATGAAGCCCGCGTCCACGTCACCGCCGGCGCGGCTCACGCCGTGGGCGGGACCCAGGAAGCCGAGTTCGGCACCGGCGGCGGTGGCTCCGGCACCATCGAGCTCGCGGTCGGTAACGTGATGGGCGTGCAGGCCTCCGGCGGAGCGCTCGTGCTCGCCGCAGGCGGTGCGCCCTCCGACCCGAACGTCGCCAAGCAGTCGACCGGCAGCGCCTTCCTCGGCACCGCGGGCGTTCGCTTCCGTCCGCTCGGCGCCTCGCGCGTCGCGGGTCCGTGGATCGACGCCAACGGCGGCTTCGCGCAGACCGGCAACGTGACGCGCCTCGCTGTCGACGCGCACATCGGTTGGGACTTCCGCGTGTCGGACAAGGCGCGCTGGGACGTCGGCCCGTTCATCGGCTTCACGCAGATCATGCAGCCCGACGTCGCATTCCGTCCCGACGACGCGCACATCGCGTGGGCCGGCGTGCAGGTCAGCCTCGGCGCCAGCGAGAGGCCGCGCGCTACGAAGCCGCCCGCTCGCGACGAGCAGCGCTCGGCCCCCATCGTCGAGAACGACGGCATGGCGGAGGCGGAGCAGGTCTGCCCGCCCCTCGACGCGTACGGCGAGGTCCCCGACGGTTGCCCCGGTCACGTCGTGAAGCTCGAGAACGATCGGCTCGTCCTCGACGACGTCATCCACTTCGAGTTCAACAGCCCCATCATCCGCCGTCAGAGCTACGGCCTCGTTCGCAAGGTCGCGCAGCTCATCAACGCGACGCCCGACATCCTCGAGATCAGCATCGAGGGCCACGCCGATGCGCGCGGCACCGAGGACTACAACCAGAAGCTCTCCGAACAACGCGCCGACAGCACGCGAACGATGCTCGTCCACTTCGGCATCGACGCCGCTCGGCTGCACGTCGTCGGTCACGGTAAGTCGCAACTCAAGGTCGCGACCATGCTCGCCGACCCGCGCAACCGCCGCGTCGAGTTCATCGTCGTCCGCTCTCGCGAGGTGGCCGGTCCGCCCCCCGCCCAGTCTTTTCCCAAGGTCGCGTCCGGTAAACGAGGTCAACCGTGAAATCCATCCACTCTTCCGCATCGCTCGCCCTCTTCGCTCTGTCGTTCCTCGCCGGCTGCGGCAGTGAGAGCTCGATCGTCGGTGGTCGCTGTCGCGACGGCATGGAGCTGCGCGGCGGCACCTGCGTGGCGGCAGACCCGGATGTGGTCCTCGTCACGCCGACCGACCCTGCGCCCGTGAACGGCGCCTCGGGCAACAGCACCGCCAGCAGCGCAGCGATCGGCACGATGCCCACGCGACCCGAATCGCCCAGCTTCGCGACCGACCCCAACGCGAATCC
>JAYTZB010001634.1:0-2058 GCA_043742085.1 Polyangiaceae bacterium | reverse complement strand
GAGTTCGTCGCGATGTTCCTGGACGAGGCGCGCATCGTCGCGCGCATCCGTCATCCCAACGTGGTGCAGACCATCGACGTGGTGGCCGAGGACGGCGAGCTGTTCCTGGTCATGGAGTACATCCACGGCGAGTCGCTGCTGCGCATGATGCAGATGGCGATCCGCAGCGGGACGCTCCTGCCCGTGCCGGCTGCGGCGGCGATCCTGGTCGGTGCGCTGCATGGCCTGCAGGAGGCGCACGACGCCCGGGGGGAGAGCGGCGATCCGCTGGGGATCGTCCATCGTGACGTGTCACCGCACAACGTGTTGATCGGGACCGACGGCGCAGCGCGCGTCCTCGACTTCGGCGTGGCGAAGGCGAGCCAGCGGATCCAGACGACGCTCGAGGGCCAGCTCAAGGGGAAGCTCTCGTACATGGCGCCGGAGCAGATCACGAACCGCCCGACTGACCGGCGCACGGACGTCTACGCGGCGGCCGTGGTCCTGTGGGAGGCGCTGACCGGAACGAAGTTGTTCCAGGGCGACAGCGAAGGCGCGGTCCTCAACCAGATCCTGCTCGAGACGCCGCGTGCTCCGAGCCTCCTCAACCGGGCCGTGCCGCCGGCGCTCGACGCGGTGGTCATGCGGAGCCTGGCGCGCGAGCCAGGGGAGCGCTTCGAGAGCGCCCGGGAGATGTCGCTCGCGATCGAGCAGGCGACGACGCTCGCGTCAGCGGCACAGATTGGTGAGCTGGTTGCGGCGTCCTGCGCCTCGAGCCTCTCGAGCAAGCAGCGCCTCATCGCCTCGGTCGAAGCGCGGACTTCCTCGATGAACCTGCGGGACGCCGTCGACAGCCTGCGCTCGCTCGCGACGCACGGGGCGCGGTCGGCGCCGGATGTCGACGAGGCGGCGGCATCGGCCGCGGCGGCACGAAGCACGCCGCCGCGAGACCATGCGCCACCACCGAGCGCGGGTGTGAGGCGCGATGGCCGCGTCGCCGCCGTCGCTGTTTCCCTGGCGCTGGTGGTGTCGGTGCTCGCCCTCGGCGGCTACCTGCTCCTCGCGAAGAGCGGCATCGCGCAGCCGCAGCCGGCGGCGAGCGCACCGGCGGCGAAAGCGGCGTCGGCAGTGGAGAAGGCCGCGGTGAAAGCGACCGCCGCGTCGAGCGCCAGCCCGACCACGTGCCCCCCAGGCATGGCTCTCGTCCCCGGCGGGCGCTTCTTCATGGGCTCCGACGACGACCTCCCCGCGGAGCGACCTGCGCACAAGGTCACATTAGGTGCATACTGCATGGACAAGCTGGAGGTAACGACCGCCGCCTACCGAGCGTGTAGCGACCGCGGCGACTGCAAGCGCGCGGGGACCAACAACCGGTGGGAGGGCATCACCGCCAAGGACGCGCGGGCCTACGACCCGCTCTGCAACGCGAGCAGCGAGGACGTCAGCCGCGGTACCCACCCCATCAACTGCGTCGACTGGAACATGGCCGATCGCTTCTGCAAGGCCGAGGGCAAGCGCCTGCCGACCGAGGCCGAGTGGGAGTTCGCGGCGCGCGGCTCCGACGGTCGCAAGTATCCCTGGGGCGACGCGGCGCCGTCGGTGAAGCATCTCAACGCGTGCGGCGCGGAGTGCGTCGGCTGGGGAAAGAAGCACGGCGCGCTCCTCGAAGGCCTCTTCACGGAGAGCGACGGCTGGGCGGCGACTGCGCCCGTCGGCTCGTTCCCGCAGGGCTCGTCAGAGTGGGGAATCGAGGATCTCGTCGGCAACGTCTGGGAGTGGGTCGCCGACTACTACGAGACGTATGCGGACGCGGACCAACGCGATCCCATCGGCCCCGCGAGCGGTCGCACCCGCGCGATGCGTGGCGGCGCATGGAACGGCGCCTACGCAGACTGGGTACGGCCGTCGTTCCGCTTCCACGACGCAGAGACCACACGCAGCCACGGCGTCGGCTTCCGCTGCGCGAAGACGCTCTAGGCTTCAGCCGCCGGCGAGGAGCTGCTTGGCGATGACCATGCGCTGCACCTCGCTGGTGCCCTCGCCGATCTCGCAGATCTTCGCGTCGCGCAGGTGTCGCTC
>JAYTZB010001633.1:0-2525 GCA_043742085.1 Polyangiaceae bacterium | reverse complement strand
GAGGGCCGCCTGATCTTCAGCGCCACCAACGGCTCCGCCGACGACCCGGCCTCGACGCCGATCCCGATGACCGTGATCTTCGAGTACGCGCTGCCCAAGACGCGCACGACCAAGGAATGGGCGACCGCGTGGCACGGGCTCGGTGAGGTCCCTGGCTACGACGAGCCGTTCCGCGCCGCGCTCGAGGGCGTGACCAACGGCTTCACCAAGCGCGGCGCGAACCCGTCGGCTCAGGGCGGCAGCGCGCTCGCGCAGATCCGCACGAATGAGTCGGCCCTGAACTGGATCTGGCAGCTGCGCGAGTTCGCGGTCGACGCGTCGGGTGCCCTTCGGCTCCGCGCGCTCCGCAACACGCCGGCGGCGCCGCTGAACAACTCGAAGCAGCTCCGCGACTACGTCGTCGCGAATGCGGCCTCGATCAAGTCGAAGCGCTTCGAGATGCCGCTCGCGCTTCGCGGCGGCTCTGCCGACCAGCTGCTCTTCTCGTGGTCGCTCCCCGATGTCGACGAGCCGACCCGCAAGGCCTTCGCCGCGAACACGTGCAACGGCTGTCACTCGGCGGAGAACCCGAGCGTGGACACCGTCTTCCACGTCTCGCCGTTCCGCCAGGGCGTCGCGAAGCTCTCGCCGTTCATGAACGATCCGGGCGGCAAGGCGGACGAGCTCACCGCGCGCACGAAGAGCCTGCAGTCCGCGCTCTGCGGCAACTGACGCCACCGCCAGCGCGAGCGTGCACTTCGCGTGCAGCCGGCCTACATCAGGCTCTGCGCAGGCACCGCGCAGAGAGCGCGCAGAGAGCGCGCGACCGACGGCGAAACTACGCCTCGGGCTCGCCAGAAACATTGACGTTGCAAACGCGGTCATGTCTGCTGTTTGAGCCGAGTGCCGTCCAATGCTGCGAAAGCGCACGCAAGGAGTGGCTCTTGGTCGGAGGATGTTGATGCGTTCGAGGCTTCTTACTTTTGCTGCGCTTGCAAGCGGCGCTGGCGTCGTTGTTTCACTGCTGGTCGCCTGTCTGGCCGATCCTCGCAAGGACGACACGGTCAGCACCATCGACAAGTGTGATCTGCAGGCGCTCTCCACCGACCCCGCGAATCCGCAGGCGTCGCTGCGCGCCTACGTCGAGACGACGGACACGCTCGCCAAGCGCGCGAACGACGTCGACACGGAGATGCGTGACGTCTGCAACGCGATCAACCAGGACCTGGGCCTCCCGGCTGGCACCGACTCCGCGTCCGCGTGCAAGGGCCTCACGGCGCGCATCGAGGGCGTCATCAAGAAGCAGCCGGCGCTGCCGCCGGGCGCCCTCGCCAACACGGACTGGGTCGAGATCCACATCCCCGCGTCTTGCAAGCCGCCGCCGGGGACCCTCGAAGGGTGTCTCGCGAAGTGCGCTGGCCCGTGCGACCCGTCGAAGTGCGCGCCCGACAAGCTCGCGGGCAAGTGCAACGGCACGTGCCTCGGGACGTGCTCCGAGACCGGCGATGCGGTGCCGTGCAACGGCAGCTGCGTCGGTGAGACGGCGCTCGACGCCGGCTCGTGCGTCGGCGAATGCATCGGTCGTTGCGGCGCTCAGGCCTGGGCCGGTCAGTGCTCCGGCTCGTGTCCGGCGGGCTTCACGGGAAGCTGCGCGGGTACCTGCACGGGCGCATGCGACGGCGTCCCGATCGGTGACGCAGGCGGCCCGCCGATGGACGCGGGCGGCATGGATGCCGGCGACGCAGGTGAGGGCGGCATGGCCGAAGGCGGTCCGCCTCCCGGTCCGCCGTCGTTCAAGCGGCCGCCGGGTGGCGCGGACGGCAACTGCACGGGGACGTGCGTCGGCCTCTGCAGCAGCGGCGCGAACGGCGACTGCAAGGCGCCTTGCCTCACGTTCACCGACGGCGGACCGCCGATCGGAACGTTCACGGCCGGCTTCTGCGGCGCGCTCGGTACGCCCGCGGCCTGCACCGGCGCGTGCCGGTCGGCGAACGGCAGCGGAACCACCAACGCGTGCAACGGCACGTGCACCCAGGTGGGGCAGGCCACGTGCAACGGCGTCTGCCGCGTCAAGCGTGACGCCGGCGGATGCATGGGCACCCTCGAGAACCCGTTCTGCGAGGGCAGCGAGACCTGCGCGCAGAACGCCGAGTGCAACAACGCGTGCTCGGCAGCCACGGCCCTCGCCGCGGTCTGCACGGAGCCGAAGGTCGTCCAGATCTTCTCGGTCTCCGATCCCGTCCTCTTCGCCGCGCTCGAGAAGCACGGCGGCGCCCTCGGCAAGGTCGTGAACGAGCTCTCGCAGCTCCGCAACGCCTTCAGCTTCGTCGGTAACCGCACCTTCGGCGACTTCAACACCATCGGTCTCTCGGGCGACCTCGCTCGCGCCTGCGTCACGCAGGGCGAGGACAACGTGAAGGCCGCCAACGCCAAGATCGTCGCTGCCGTCGCGGCGAACCCCACCACCCGGAAACTTCAGTGAGGCTTCGTATGCGATGGGCTTTCGATCGCCGAGCGATGCTCGGCCTGCTTCTTACTTCCGTCGT
>JAYTZB010001632.1:0-11247 GCA_043742085.1 Polyangiaceae bacterium | reverse complement strand
CTTCGAGGCGAATCGCAACGCTTCCGGCGTTTTTCGCGCCCCGCGACCCTAGCCTCCTGGCTTCCCATGCAACGTCCCGACGCCAAACCCCTGCTTCTCGCCGAAATCAAGCAGCTGCTCGTGTCCGAGCTGAACTTGACCGGCCGCGATCCCAGCAGCATCGAGGACGAAGCTCCGCTGTTCGGGACGGGAGGCCTCGGCCTCGATTCGCTCGACGCGCTGCAGATCGCGATGCTGGTCGAGGAGAAGTTCGGCATCCGCGTGCCCGAGGGCGACGAGGCGAGGCCCATCTTCCGCTGCGTCAGCTCGCTCGCGGACTTCATCAGCGCCGCGCGCGATGCGAAGGCCGGCGACGCTTCGACCGGGTGAGCCCGTGATCGCCATCACCGGCCTCGGCGCCGTCACCGCGCTGGGGTCGAACGTCGCGGAGACCTGGGACCGCGTGGTTCGCGGCGAGCGAGCATTCTCCGACATCTCGCTCTTCCCTGCCGACGGCTACCGCGTGCGGCTGGTCGCGGAGGTGCCGGGTATCCGCAAGGACGGCCCCCAGGACTTCTCGCGCACGAGCGAGCTCGCATTGCTCGCGGCACGCGAGGCCATGACATCGGCGGGACTCGATGCCATGCGCCCCAGGCGCGTGGGCCTGGTCGTTGGCGGGAGCACCGCCGGCATGCTCGAGACCGAGTCGACGCTCTCGGTGATCCTGAGCCCCGAGGGGACCGTCGATCCCGAGGTCCGCGACGAAGCGCTGCGCCGTATGTTGAGCCATCCGCTCAGCGCGCCCACCGATCGTCTCGCGCGCGAGCTGGGTCCGTTCGTCCGCGTGCGTTCGCTCTCGAGCGCGTGCTCGAGCGGCGCGAATGCCATGATGGTCGGCGCGACGTGGCTCGAGCTGGGCCTCGTCGATGCCGTGGTGTGCGGCGCCTCCGATGCGTTGTGCCGCGTCACGCTGAGCGGGTTCAACGCGCTGGGTGCGCTCGACCCCGACGGCGCACGGCCGTTCGATCGCCGCCGTCGAGGCCTCACGCTCGGCGAGGGCGCGGGCTTCGTGGTCCTGGAGCGCGCCGCCGATGCGCGAGCGCGCGGAAAAGATGCGGTCTGCATGCTTCTCGGCTGGGCAGCCCGGGCCGAGGCGCACCACATCACGAACCCCGAGCCGAGCGGGGACGCGCCGTCTCGCGCCATGCTCGCGGCGCTCGCCCGCGCGGGCCTCACGGTCGCCGACATCGACTACGTCAACGCGCACGGCACCGGCACGCCGCTGAACGACCCGATGGAGTCGCGTGCGCTCCAGCGCGTGCTCGGCGCTGACGTCGCCCGCGTGCCCGTGTCGAGCCAGAAGGGCCAGTTCGGGCACACCCTCGCAGCCGCGGGCGCCATCGAGGCCACCATCACGGCGACCGCTATTTTTAGAGGTATTGTGCCTCCCACCGGCGGTCTCGAGGACGCGGATCCCGAGTGCTCGCTCCGCCACGTCCGCGAGGCAGAGTCGAGGCCGATCCGGGCTGCCATGTCGAGCTCGTTCGGTTTCGGCGGCATGGACACGGTGCTCGTCTTCGGTCGCGCCGACGCCGCCGATCGCGCCGTCGCGCCGCGCCGCGCGCGCTCGGTGGTCGTCACCGGAGCTGCCGTGCTGACGCCGGCGGGGATCTTCGCCGGCCTCGACGTCGCCAAGGTGCCGGAGCGCGACTGCGAGGGCGACGCCATCGGCTACGACATCAGCGCGGAGCTCGACGGCGATCGTGCGCGTCGCCTCGATCGTGCCTCGCGTCTCGCGGCCATCGCCTGTGGTCGCGCGCTCGGCGAGGGAAGCAAGGATGCGGGCGTCGTCCTCGGCAACGCGTTCGGCGCCGTCGACGGCACCTCGGCCTTCATGCGGCGCCTCCGCGAGAAGGGCGCGCGTCTCGCGAGCCCCGCCGATTTTCCCGGCCTCGTGCCGAGCTCGCCCGCGGGTCACGTGTCGATCTACCTCGGGCTGGCAGGCCCCACGCTCGCCGTCGCCGATCTCGCGACGTCCGGCGAATGCGCGGTCACGCAGGGCTACGAGCTCGTCGCCGCCGGAGAGACCGATCGCGTCGCCGTGGTCGCCGTCGAGGAGAAGAGCACCATCGTCGACCAGGTCTTCCGCGTCGTCTTTCGACCGGACGGGCGCGATGGCCCGCCGGGAGAACGTCCGCTCCGCCGGGAGGGCGCGGGCGCCATCGCGCTGGCTGCCGAGGATGTGGCGGTCGCGCGCGGGCTGCCGATCTTCGCGCGCGTCGAGCAGGTGCTCTCGTGGTGGAACGACGAGACCACCATCACCGAGGTCACGCCACCGCCTGGCGGCGCGAAGACGGGCGCCGTCGTCGTCGTCGGTGTCGCGGGCGACGCCAACGACGCGCTCCTTCGTCGCGCAGGATGGGGGGACTGCCGCCGCATCACGTGCGCCGAGCGCGCAGGCTCGCACGAGGCAGCGGGCGCGATCGCCGTCGCTGTCGCCGCCGCGACGCTCGCGAACGATCCCTCGATCGAGGCGGTGCTCTGCGTGGGCGTCGCGCGTGGCTCGGGGTACGCCATCACGCTCGGCCGCCATCGCGCGAGGACGTCCTGACCGGGAGGCGACGGGGGGCCGCGCTTCTCGGCAACGCGGCGCTCGCTGCGGTCGCGGCATCATTGCTCGGCTGCGGGCCCGTGACCACGGCATCGGCGCGCAGCCCGTACGAGATCATCGCCAAGGACGGGCCCACCGCGTCGGTGGATCCCAACGACAAGCTGCCCGACGTCACGCAGTACGAATGGACGATCGCGCGCGATCGGCTCACGAGGCTCCGGCAAGGCCGGCCCGACAAGCCATACGTCGAGCGCGTGCGTCTCGCGATCAGCGATCCGCGCACGGGCCGCCAGTACCAGGCACGTGGAGCGGTCGCGGTGAGCCCGGGCAAGGCGGCGCGCATGATTCTCGTCGGACCCGGCGGCACGACCGCGCTCGACGTCTGGGTCACGAAGGAGCGCTTTCGCTTCGCGGTGCCTGCCATCAAGCTCGAGAAGCGCGGCGGCGTCGATCCTGCGGAGGCAAAGGGGCTCCCCATCGGCATGCTCCGGTGGTGGTTCCTCTCGCCGCTCGCGGGACGGCTCCTCGTCGCGCGGTCGACCAAGGAAGAGAGCGCCTGGATCCTGCGCGACGGCCCCGCGACCGTGACGGTCCGCAGCGACGGGAAGCGGTTCGTCGCGCTCCGCCGCGAAGGCGAGACGCTCGAAGGCATCGAGTGGATCTCGACGGGGCTCGTCCCGCAGTCCGGTGAGCATGGTCGCTACATCGAGGGTCGCTTCGGGTTGCGAGTCGAGGTGCTCGTCGAAGAGCTCCTCGCGACCGAGCCCGACGCCGACGCGTTCGCGGATCCGGACGATCCGGGGACGTCGCTATGAGCACCACGAAGGCTGCGAGCGGAGTGGTGTCTGGGAGTGATTCGCGTGACTGCGCAGTGATCGCGTTCGGCGCGTCGTCCGGTCTCGGCGAAGGTGAGGCGGCGCTCGGCGTCGGCGCCGCCGGCGAAGCGGCGCCCATGGCGATCGCACGTGACGCGGAGCTCGTCGCCGCCAACCTCACGCGCCCGTTCTGCGCGCGCGTACCCGGCCTCGGTGATGGCGACAGCGGCGAGACGGCGGGCCGCGATCGGGCGACGGTGCTCCTCGAGCGTGCGCTCGCTGCGTGCGTCACCGAGCTCGACGCCGCGCTGCCCGGCTGGCGGAAGAAGCGCGTTGGCCTCGCCATCGGGACGTCGAGCGGCGGGATGCGTGCCTTCGAGGAGGCCTTCGCGGCGGGCGGCACCGCCGAGGGATCGGCGGTGGCGACATACCTCGGACCGGTGCTCTCCGCGGACCGCCCGTGCGATCTCGAGCCGGTGGCCTTCGTGCTCGGCGCCTGCGCGTCGGGGACGATCGCGGTGGGGCTCGCGAGGGAGTGGCTGCTGGCAGGCGCATGCGACGTCGCGCTGTGCGGCGGCTTCGATTCGGTGAGCGTCTTCGTGGCCTCGGGCTTCGAGGTTTTACGTGCGGTATGCACGGATGGCACGCCGCGCCCATTTCGCGCGGGTCGCGATGGTCTGGCGCTCGGCGAGGGAGCGGCGGTGCTCGCGCTCGTGCGGGCCGACGATGCGTCCGCCAACGCCGCCACGGTCGACGTCCGCGGCTTCGTCGCCGGATTCGGCGCCTCGTGCGACGCGGTGCATCTCACGGCGCCCGATCGCGAGGGTCGCGGCCTCGCCCGGGCCGCCGAGCTGGCCCTCGACGACGCCGGACGTCCATCGATCGGTCTCGTCAGCGCGCACGGTACGGCGACGGTCTACAACGACGCGTCCGAGGCGGCAGCGCTCGCCATCGTGCTCGGCGCGCGCCTCGGGGAGGTGCCGCTGCATGCGCTGAAGGGCGGCATCGGTCACACCCTGGGCGCCGCGGGCGCGCTCGAGACGCTCGCGGCGATGCACGCCATGAAGTCCGGGATCGCGCCGGCCTCGGCGGGCAGCGGTGCCATCGAAGGCGGCGTGCGGATCCTCTCCCACGCCGAGGCGCACGACGCGACGGCAGCGCTGAAGCTGTCGGCGGCGTTCGGCGGCGCGAACGCGGCGTTGGTGTTGAGGCGTGACGCGAGCGCGAGCGCGAGCGCGGATGCAAGCGCGAACGCGCGACGCGGACCGCGCGACGTGTACGTGTCGCGCGCCGCGGCGCTCATCGAGGACCTCGCGGCCGCGACCGATGCGCACCTGCTCGCCGGGCAGACCGGCTACTCCGAGGACAAGCTCGCACGCGCCGATCTGCTCGTGCGTCTCACGCTCGCGTCGGTGGTGCGCCTCGGCGAGCTGCTCGCGGAGGCCGGGCAGGGGACGCTCGACGGCGCCGGCGTCATCGTCGGTCATGGGCTTGCGACCATCGATACCAACGCCGCCTACCTCGCGCGCATCCGCACCGCCGGAGCGAGCCGCGGTGAGCCGAGACGCTTCCCGTACACGACGCCCAACGCACCTGCCGGAGAGTGCGCGGTCGCGCTCGGGCTCACCGGACCGGCCTTCGCGGTCGGTGGCGGTCCACACGGCGGCCTCGAGGCGCTGGCGGTCGCCGCCGATCTCGTGCGCGGCGGGGTCGCCGATCGCATCGTCGTGGTCGGGGTCGACGAGGCCGGCGAAGGCTCGAGGCGCGTGGCGCCCGGCACGAGGCCCGGGGCAGTCGCGCTCCTGGTCTCGTGCGAGCCGCTCTCCGCTCGTCTCGACGGCTGGTCGGTCGGCCTGCCTGCGCGGCTCGGTCTCGGTCACGCCCTCGTGTCCGCGCCCGCCGTGGAGGCGCATCGAGCGCTCCTCCCGCTGGCGTCCAGCAGCCCGAACACGCTGGAAGCAAGCACCCCGTGGGGAGGATTTGCCAATGCGCGCTTCTTCTGGCTCTAATCCTGTCCCCGTCGTGGAATCCCCGTAAGGTCCGCCTTGTTGGAGCTCGTGATGCGAAAGCTCGTTTCGATCGTCATCTCTTCCGTCGCGCTGTCACTGGCTGCTCTGCTCCCGCTGGGCGCCGTTGGCTGCTCGACGTCGTACATCCCGAACACGGACGTCGAGGACACGAGCGACAACAAGAAGGTGATCACCTTCTGCGAGGAGTACCGCCACGCTGTCGAGGACAAGGACGTCGGCCGCCTCCTGAAGCTCGCGAGCCCGCGTTACTACGAGGACGGAGGCAACACGAACCCCGAGGACGACATCGATTTCGACGGTCTCAAGGACTACCTGACGTCGACGTTCGTGAAGACGCAGACCATCCGGTACGAGATCCGCTACCGCAAGGTCACGTTCAACGAGAACAAGAAGATCTACATCGAATACACGTACTCGGCGAGCTACCGCATCCCGGGCCTCAAGGGCGAGGAGTGGAAGCACACGGTCGCCGACAACCGCCTCGAGATCGTGGCCGACGGCGACGCGTACAAGATCCTCGCCGGGATGTGAGAGAGCGCGCGCGCGTGTCACCGTTCGTCATCGCGCACGTCTCGGATCTCCACGTCTCCGAGTTCGGGGACACGTTCCACGACCGCCTCCGCGTCGTGAAGCGGAGCGCGAACATCGTCGCGACCGACAGCGCGAAGTTCGAGGTGGTGTGGGAAGAGGCCGGCTGGCGCGTCTTCCACGAGCGCGGCAAGCGAGCCGCGAAGATCGCGCTCGTCGACCCGGCCGGTTACGCGCATCCGATTCCTTCGCGCAAGGAGGGCGCGGGCGTCATCGACCCCGTCGAGCGCGCGGCCGCGAAGGCGTGTCACCTCGAGGCTCGCCGCGCGACGACGCTCGCGCAGCACGTGCCGAGCCCCGGCGCGCTCCGTCACCTCTTCGAGGGCACGCCGCGCAACTCGAACGTGCGCCTCCTCCGCGCCGTGCAGGCGATCGAGGAGAGCGGCGCCGACGCCGTGATGATCACGGGAGACGTCACGGACGACGGCGTCGGCTGGGAGCTGGTCGAGACCGCCTTCGCGCGCTGGAAGGAGAAGGGACGGCTCTTCGTCATTCCCGGTAACCACGATCTCTACCTGTTCCCGCTGCGGGGTAGCGGCCGCCCCAAGCCGACGCCCGAGACGAAGCGTGCCGCGTGGCACGCCTTCGCGGCGCGCATCGGTCTCGAGCTACACGAGTCGGGCGGCTGGTATCGGCCCATGCCCGAGGCGGACGCCGTGTTCGTCGGCCTCGATTCGTGTGCACGGCCGCAGCGCCGCTTCTTCCGGCACAACGGCGCGATCGGGCCCGCCCAGCTCGCCTGGCTCCGCGAGATCGGAAAGCGTCCGGAGTTCCAGGCGGCGCGCCATCGTCTCGTGATGCTCCACCACCACGTCGTGCCGTTACCGCACGGCGTGGGACGGCGTGCGCCGAGCGAGATCGGCATGCGCCTCGACGACGCGCGGAGCGCGACCGAGCTCTTCGACGAGATCGGCGCGACCGCGGTGCTCCATGGTCATCGTCACGTGAGCGAGCAGCGCCAGCCGGCTGGCTCCAACTTCACGATCATCGCCTCGCCATCCCTCACGCTGGGCTGCCGGAGCGGTGACGACCCTTCCTTCTGGCGCATCGCGCTCGACGAGCACCTCCACGCGGCGCGCGTTCGCGTCCCCGTCGCGGGCATCGAGCAGGACGAGGACCCCGCCGAGAGCGTGGTGGAGGCGGTGGTCGACTCGGTGGTCGACTTGATGGACGGTAACGAGGACGGAGACGACGTCGACGACGGTTGACGCCTGACGGTCAGCAAGGCGTTGGCGCCGCGCGCGTCAGTCGGTCGTCGCGTCCGCGCCCGCTTCGACGGCAGCGGCGGCGGCAGGGGCGGCAGGGGGCAGCAGGAACGCGCAGGCCGGCGCCTTCTCGGGGTTCTTCACGATGGCGCAGTCGGTCGCGTTGTTGATGGCGTCGACGCACGCCTGCGCCTGAATGGCGCCGGGATCGCTCGTGGTCACGAGGCCGTGCAGGCACGCGTCCTCGTAGTAGCGCTTGCAGGCGCCGACGTCCTGCTGGTCCTGGAGCTCGGGGGTCTTGCCGTCACGGCGGTGCACGGGCGTGCCCGAGATGTCGATTCCGCAGGACTTCGCGTTCTCGCAGCGCGCGTCCTCGATCCGGCGGCAGGTCTCGATCCCCACCGGGCTGGTACCGCACGCGAAGGCGCTCACGAGGCCGAGCGTGACGACGGCCGTGACGACGGCCCGGACGTACACGCGGCGCAGGAGCATCACGTCCCATCTACTACGCGGGACTCCCGCCGCCAAAAAAGGAGCGGGCTCGCTGCCTTTCTCAGCGAGCCGCCCGAAAAACGCCGCGCAAATCGCCAGGTGTCGACTTGACAGTAATGGTGGCAAGAACCACAGTGAGAAGCGTGACGGAACGCAGCTACAAGATCGACGAGCTCGCCCGCGCGTCGGGGATGTCCGTGCGCACGGTTCGCTACTACGTGCAGCGCGGGCTGCTCCCCCCGGCCGCGTTCCGGGGAAAGGACACGGCCTACGATCACGGTCACCTCGTGCGCCTGCGGGCGATCCGGCGCCTCCAGGAGGCGTTCTTTCCGCTCGATGCCATCGCGGCCGAGCTGGACGGGCGGACGACGATCGAGATCGAGGCGATCGCCGACGGACGCGTCTTGCCGGTCTCGCCGCTCGAGAGCGACACCGGCCCGCGCACGGGCACGTCCACTCCAACCACCACGACCACGGCCACGTCACGTGAGGCACGCCACGAGGACGATGACGCTCGCGCGGAGATCGCGCGTCAGGCGTCACGCCTCTACCGGCGCATCGAGCTGTTCCCGGGTGTCGACCTGACAGTGGCAGAGGACGCCCCGGACCGATCCGTGAGGCTCGTGAAGGAGATGCTGGCGATCTTGGAAGCGAAGTCGAAGGGCCATGAAGGAGGGCGGAAGCGATGAAACCGAGCAACACGCAGAGCGACAATGACCGGGCCGGGCTCTTCGCACGCGGCGATCGCCAGAAGGCTGTCCCCTTGCTGGGCGTCGAGGTGCGCGCCGAGGTGATGGCCGGTCACGCCCGCTCCGTCGTGCGGCAGCGCTACCGGAACGACGAGACGAAGCCCATCGAGGCCATCTACACGTTCCCGCTCCCCACGCGCGGGTCGGTCACCGGCTTTGCGATGTCCGTCAACGGGCGCCAGCTGGTCGGTGAGGTCCACGAGCGCGAGGAGGCCTTCCGCCGCTATGACGACGCGATGAGCGCCGGTCACGGCAGCGCGCTCCTCGAGCAGGAACGGCCCAACGTGTTCACGTCCAACGTCGGCAACCTGCTGCCCGGCGAGGAGACCGTGATCGAGATCGAGTACGTCGAACCGCTCCACGGTGACGAGGGCGCGATCCGCTGGTCCCTTCCCACGCTGGTCGCCCCTCGATACATGCCCGGCAACGTCGCCGGCGACCGGACCGCACATGGCACGGCAGACCCCACCACCCGCGTCCCCGACGCCGACCGGATCTCGCCGCCCATCGGCGCCACGCCCTATGGTCTGTCGCTGGAGCTCGTCTTCGACCTCGGCTGCGATGTCGAGGTCGAGAGCCCGTCGCACGACATCCACGCCGAGCGCGTCGTCGGGCTGTCGCATCGCACGCGCGTGACGTTCGCGCAGCGCGAGGTCGCGCTCGACCGCGACGTCGTGGTCACGGCGTTCCCCACGAGGAGCGCCTTCGAGGCCGCCCCCATCGCGTCGGTCGTCGCCCACCGGTCGACCGGCACCGGCACCGGCACCGGCACCGGCACTGGGTCGTTCGCCGTCTCGCTCGTCCCCGATCTCGCCGGCGGCTCGAAGCGTCGCGATCACCGCAATGACGTGGTCTTCGTGCTCGATCGGTCGGGGTCGATGGGCGGCTCTTCGATCACCGAAGCGAAGACCGCGCTGCGGCTCTGCCTCAGGCAGCTCCGCGAAGGCGACCGCTTCGCCATCATCGCCTTCGACGACAGCATCGACATGATGTCGGCGTCGATGACCACCTTCACGCCCTCCACGCTGCGCGCGGCCGATCGCTGGATCGAAGCGGTCGATGCGCGCGGCGGCACCGAGATGCTCCAGCCGCTCGTGCAGGCCATGAGCCTCGCGCCCAGCGGCATCATCGTTCTCCTCACCGACGGCCAGGTCGGCAACGAGGACGAGATCCAGGAGCAGCTCCTCGCCAAGCGCGCAGCCGCGCGCGTCTATTCGTTCGGCATCGGGACCAACGTGAGCGACGCGCTCCTCGTCGGCCTCGCCGAGAAGACCGGAGGGGCGGTCGAGATGATCCATCCCGGCGAGCGCGTCGACGACAAGGTGGTCGCGCAGTTCGCGCGGGCCACTGCGCCGCGCGTCACCGACGTCAGCGTGTCGTTTCGCGGTGTCGACGTGGGCGAGCTCGCGCCGGCCGACCACACGGCGCTGGTGGACGGCGAGCCCTTCACCATCTTCGGCACCTACGAGGAGCCCGGCATCGGCGCCGTCGAGATCCGCGGCATCTACGAGGGCGAGAAGTTCTACCTCGAGGTGCCGATCGACCTTCCCGAGAGGGAGGAGCGGCCCGCGGTGACCAAGCTCTGGGCGCAGGCACGCATCCGCGACCTCGAGCGCGTCGCGCTCGAAGGACGTCGCGGCGATGCCATGAAGGATCGCATCGTGAAGCTCGCCAAGGAGCACGGCGTCTCGTCTCGCTACACGTCCTTCGTGGTCGTCGAGAAGCGGACCGGAGATCGCCGCGTCAACGAGCAGGCCGAGACGCGCGTCGTCCCGGTGAATGCGCCGGCCGACTGGGCGATGTTCAGGGCTTCGCGTACGCGCGGCTACGGCGGCACGCTGGCAGGCAGTGGCGGGCCAGCAGGCACGTTGACCCCCCTTCCGGGGCGAGGAGGGATGGCGCCATCGGTCCCCATGGCTGCGCCGCCCATGGCGAGGCGCGCGTCGATCGGCGTCCCCGCGCCGAGATATGCGGCGTCCCCACGAGCGCAGGCGCCGGCGCCCGCGGCTGGGCGAAGCGTGCCGATGTCCTCGTCGACAGGTGGCAGCAAGCAAGACGACGACTACGAGGTGAGTCGCTGCGTGTCGCTGGGCTCTCTGTCCCAGCGGGATGACGCAGCAATGGACGGGGCCACGATGCCGTTCGCGTCGATGGCGGCAGACGGTAGCGGCGGCCCGTCCGGCGGCGATCCGCTCACCGCGCTGCTCGAGCGGCAATCGGCTTCGGGAATGTGGGAAGAAGCGGGCCGCGACCCCGTCGAGGTCACCGTCGACGCGCTGCTCGTGCTCGTGCGGCTCGGCATCACCACGTCGCATCCCGTGCACGGCGCGCAGGCGAAGAAGGCCGGCGACGCTCTCCTCGCGGCGCTGGCCGCGACTCCCAGGCTCGCGCCGAAGCTCGCCGAGCTCGCGCTCGCTGCGCTCTGGCTGCTGTCGACGGGCCGGCGGACGCGCGTCGCCATCAAGGACGCCACCACGGCGCGGGGCGGCCTCGAGGCACTGGCGGCGGCGCTCGGACGTGACGAGGACGTGCGCGCGCACGTGGAGCGCATCGCGGGCGCGGCCGCGTGCTAGCAACGTGACATGAGCGGCGGCGGCGACGTGCATGCAGCGATGATCCTGTGCGCAGGCCTCGGCACGCGCCTGCGTCCGCTCACCGAGGAGCGCGCAAAGCCGATGGTTCCCGTCGGCGATCGGCCGGCGCTCGCGCACGTCGTCGAGCGCGTTCGCCTGGCGATTCCGGCGCGCATCGTGGTGAACGTCCACCACCGTCCCGAGG